>JBGAGP010000186.1:0-6790 GCA_044226685.1 Dongiaceae bacterium | reverse complement strand
AACAGATCGCGCGCGGCCGCGCCCGGCGCTATCCGGCGCGTTTGAGCAATGCGTTGTAGCGCGGGTGGCTGCGGATCGGGTCGAGATCGGAATCGTTCTTGAACCACAGCTTCATCTCGCTGCCGACCTGCAGCAGCCAGGTCTCCAGCAGATCGATCGCTTTGTCGGCCTCGCCCAGCAGCGAATAGGTGCAGGCGGCGTTGTACTGGGTGCTGGTGTCGCCCGGGTCGATCGCCAGCGCCCGCCCCAGCCATTCCTTCGCCCGGTCGTTGTCGCCGAGAAACGCCAGCGCGGTGGCGCCGAGGCAGGCGACATTGGCGTTCTCGGGGTGCAGCCTCAGTTCCTCTTCCGCGCGCTTCAACGCCAGCCGGGCATAGCGCTCCGCCTCGTCCTTGTGCCCGAGCGATCGCAGCACGTTCACCAGCATGAATGGCGCGCCGTAGTCGTTGGGCTTGACCTCCAGCGCGCGGATGAAGTGCTTCGCGGCAAGCTCGAAATTGGCCTGGGTGACGCAGAACTCCGCGTACAGCCGGTTGGCCTCGTGGCAATTGGGATCGAGTTCCAAGGCCTGCTCGAAGGCCGACACCGCTTCTTCGTGGAGGCCGCCGACCGCCAGGGCAAAGCCCTTGGCCGCGTGCGCCTCCGCGAGATTGGGGTCGAGCGCCAGGGCCTTGGCGGTGGTGGCAAGAATGGCGTCGACCGGGATGTCGACGCCATATGAGGTCTTCAGCCGCGAATCGCAGACGGCGAGACTGGCATAGGCGCGCGCGTAGCGCGGGTCGAGCTCGATCGCGCGGGCGAAGCTCTGCCTGGCCATCAGGTGGTTGGCTTTCGAGGCGATGTGATAGTATTCGCGCCCGCGCAGGTAATGCGTGTAGGCCTCGACATTCGCCGTCGGCGCGCGCTCGATCGCCTTGCGCTCCTCCGGCAGCAGCTTCACCTTGAGCTGCTCGACGATGGTCTTGGTGATCTCGTCCTGCACCGCGAAGATGTCGGTGAGGTCGCGGTCATAGCGGGCGGCCCAGATATGCCCGTCGCTCGCCCCTTCGATCAGCTGGGCGTTGATCCGGACCCGCGTGCCGGCCTTGCGCACGCTGCCCTCCACCAGATAGGCGACGCCGAGTTCCCGGGCGATGCGCTCGAGGTTCATCGCCTTGCCCTTGTAGGTGAAGACGGTGTGTCGGCTGAGCACGAACAGGCCCGAGACGTTCGACAGGTCGGTGATGATGTCCTCGGTGATGCCGTCGCTGAAGAACTCCTGCTCCGAATCGTTGCTGATGTTGGAGAACGGCAGGATCGCCACCGACGGCTTGCCGGAGCGCGCCCGCGCCGGACTGCCGGCGGGGTTCCGTGCCGCGCCCTTCGCGGCATCCTCCCAGCTGACGAAATAGACATGCACCGGCTGGGCGAAATTCTTGACGAACCGCTCGCCTAGATCGACGAATTCCAGCTCCAGCTTGCCGCCGACCGCGTTGCGCACCGCCGCCGAGCAGGCGATGCCGCCGGGATGGGCGAGCCCTTCCAGCCGGACCGCCATGTTGACGCCGTCGCCGTGGAAGTCGTCGCCTTCGACGATGATGTCGCCGAGATTGACGCCGATGCGGAACCTGAAATGCAGGTCTTCCGGCATCCCGGTGTTGCGCTCCTGCATGCCGCGCTGGATGTCGACCGCGCAGCGCATCGCGCTGAGGACGCTGCCGAACTCGACCAGGAATCCGTCGCCCATCACCTTGAAGATGCGCCCGTCATGCCTGGCGACGGTCGGATCGAAGAGCTCGCGGCGATGCTGCTTCAGGGCGCCCATCGTGCGCTCCTCGTTGGCCTCCATCAGCCGGCTGTAGCCGACGACGTCAGCCGCGAGAATCGCGGCAAGCCGACGCTGAACGCGTTCTTCGACCATGTGGGGCGCCTATCCGATGACCCGGCGTGACTGCGGATTGTATTGGCGCGGCGCAGGCGAGTCTATTGGGACGGCCGGGACGGCCGCCCGGCGGCTAGCCGCGTCCGCCCGGCGTCGCTCCGGGGAGCTTGGCGCGCACATGACCCGCAACCGCCGCGATCAGGCGTTCGACGTCGGCCTTGAAAGTCGCGAAATCCGGCCGCTTCTCGATGCGGTCCTCGTCCATGTAGAGGGCGCGGTTGATCTCGATCTGCAGCGAATGGCGGCTGTCGTCCGGGCGGCCGAAGCGGGTCACCAGCTCGGCGCCCTTGAACGGATCGTTGAGGGCGACCCGGTAGCCGAGCCCGCCCAGGAACCCGGCGACGTATTGGGTGAAGTCACGGTCGCAACTCGCCCCATCGCGGTCGCCCAGCACGATGTCGGCGCGCGGGATGCTCTGCCCGCGCTTGCGCCCGGCCGAGCGCATGGAATGGCAGTTGACGTGCCACGCCCCGCCATGCCGGCTATGCGCCTCGTCCAGCAGGGCCTCGAGTTCGGCGTGATACGGCCGGTGGAAGCTCTCGATCCGCGCCAGGATCTCCTCCACGCTGAGCCCGCGATCGTAGATCGGGATCGTGCCCTTGATCAGCCGGCGGATCAGGCCGAGGCCCATCTCCGCCTTCTCGCTCTCCACCACCGGATGCGGCCAGGGTTCCCCGAGCATCGTCAGGTCGACCTCGTGCTCATGCCGGTTGGGATCGATATAGGACCTTGGGAACAGGGCCTTCAGGAACACCGCGCCATGGGCCGGTGCCGTCTCGAACAACTCGTCGACGAAGGCATCCTCGGCCCGGCGCAGCAGGTCGCGCGGCGGGGCGTGGTCGAAATCGTCCGGATAGTCGCGCCCGGAATGGGGCGAATCGAAGACCAGCGGCAGGGCTTCGCCGCTGGGCCGGAACGTCATCAGGACGCCGGGAACATGGCGCGCGGGCTCGATTTCGACCGGCATGGACGCTTTCGCAAGGGATTGGGGCGGCTTGTCATCCAAGCCACAGGCGCTATTGTTCAGGGATCGTCCCTCACGTCAACAGGAAGCGATCGTGGCTGATTATCCGCGCAGCCTGGAGATGCTGCGCCGTCTGGTGGGTTTCGACACCACGAGCCGGAACTCCAACCTCGAGCTCATCGATTTCGTGCGGAACCATCTCGACCGGTTCGGCATCGAGAGCACCCTGGTGCCCGATGCCACGGGGAAGAAGGCCAATCTCTACGCCACCATCGGGCCCAAGGACATTCCCGGCATCTGCCTCTCCGGCCATACCGACGTGGTGCCGGTCGACGGCCAGAACTGGTCGAGCGATCCGTGGACGATCACCGAGCGCGACGGCCTGCTCTACGGCCGCGGCACCTGCGACATGAAAGGCTTCCTCGCCATCGTCCTGACCTGGGTGGAGCAGTTCGCCGCCGGGGAGTTGAAGACGCCGGCGCATATCCTGCTCTCCTATGACGAGGAGGTCGGCTGCATCGGCGTGCGCGGCGCGCTCGAACGGCTGAAGGGCATGGAGATCAAGCCCAAGGGCTGCCTGATCGGCGAACCCACCGACATGAAGGTCTCCACCGCGCACAAGGGCAAGAAAAGCATGCGCTGCCATGTGCACGGCCATGAATGCCACTCCTCGCTGGCGCCGAAGGGCGTCAACGCCGTCGAATACGCGGCCGAGGTGATCGCCTATCTCAAGGGCATGGCGCGGCGCTTCGAGGCGGAAGGCCCCTACGATCCGGACTACGACGTGGCGTGGACGACGGTGCATACCGGCATCGTGCAGGGCGGCACCGCGCTCAACATCGTGCCCAAGGATTGCCGCTTCGATTTCGAGTTCCGCCACCTGCCGCAGATCGACCCCGAGGCACTGCTGGCCGAGGTGCAGCGCTTCGCCACCAGGCTCGAAGGCGAGATGAAGCGGGTCGCGCCCGACACCGGCTTCTCCTGGCAGCAGATCTCCGCCTTCCCCGGCCTCAACACGCCCGACGAGGCGGAGATCACCGTGCTGGCCAAGGCGCTGGCCCAGGCCAACGCCACCACCAAGGTCGCTTTTGGCACCGAGGCCGGCCTGATCCAACAGGCCGGCATCCCGGCGGTGATCTGCGGTCCCGGCAGCATCGACCAGGCGCACAAGCCCGACGAATACGTCGCCCTGTCGCAGCTCACGCTGTGCGAGGCCTATATGGACCGGCTGGTCGCGCGGCTGCGGAGCTAGCGGCGCCGGCTTCGCAGGCGACCGCAACGTAGCCCGCCATGCACCAGCAGGAACTCGTCCGCGCCAAGGTCATCTGCCTCGCCCTGGGACTTGCCGGCGGCGCGCTATTCTACGTGCTGCGCCTGCCGCTGCCCTGGATGCTGGGGGCGATGGAGGAGACTTGAGATCAATCTCTGAATCTCGCCTGTCATGCACGCCGCGCAGCTGACCCGCGCCAAGGCCGACCTTGGCGCTCGGCATTCCCGGCGGCGCGTTGTTCTTCTACGTGCTGCGCCTGCCGCTGCCCTGGATGCTGGGCGCGATGGCGGCCACCACCGTGGCGGCGATGGGCGGCGTGCGCCTGGCCATGATGCCGCGCCTGCGCTTCGTCTTCATCGCCATCCTCGGAGTGATGCTGGGCAGCGCCTTCACCCCCGACATCGTGCGCGGCCTCGGCCTCTGGATCGGCTCCTTCGGCTGGCTCGGCTTCTATGTGCTGATCGCGACGGCCGCCGTGTTCCTGTTCTATCGCCGTGTCGCGCGCTACGACACGGTGACCGCGTATTTCGCCGCCGCGCCGGGCGGCCTCAACGACATGATCCTGATCGGCGGCGCGCTGGGCGGCGACGAGCGGCGCATCTCGCTCGCCCACGGTGCGCGCATCGTGATCGCCGTCTTCACCCTCTCCTTCGGCTATCGCTGGTTCGGCGGCTACGTGCCGCCCGCCGCCGGCTCGACGCTGCTGTCGACGCCGATCGGGGCGGAGGACTGGCTGCTGCTGGCCGGTTGCGGCATCGTCGGCCTGCCGCTGGCCCGCGTGCTGCGCGTGCCGGCCTATGCCCTGGTCGGGCCGATGGTGCTGAGCGCCCTTGTGCACGGTGCGGGCTTCACCCATTCGCGGCCGCCGGTCTGGCTGGTGGCGATGGCGCAGGTCGTCGTCGGCGCCATGGTCGGCTCGCGCTTCGACGGCGTGAAGCCGCGCGTGGTCGGTCATGCGCTGCTGCTGGCGGCCGGCGCCACGGTGGTGCTGCTCGGTTTCGCCGCCCTGTTCGGCGCAGCGGTCGAGCGCACTTTGGGCATTCCATTCGCCGCCGCTTTGCTCGCCTTCTCGCCCGGCGGCCTCGCCGAGATGAGCCTGATCGCGCTCAGCCTCAATGTCGACGCGGCTTATGTCTCCAGCCACCACATCGTGCGCAT
Source organism: Dongiaceae bacterium (assembly GCA_044226685.1). Lineage (GTDB taxonomy): Bacteria > Pseudomonadota > Alphaproteobacteria > Dongiales > Dongiaceae > Dongia_A. Next base: position 1,477 of record JBGAGP010000186.1, on the reverse strand, counting down.
TTTCATGATCGTGCTGGCGGCGCCGCAGGTCTTCCGCTTATTGCGCCGCGGCTAGTGCCTTCACCGCGCGCAGATCGACCTTGCCGCTGCCCAGCACCGGCAGCGCCTCGATACGACGCAGATCGGCGGCTTTCGGGACCCACAGCTTGGGCAGGTCGGTCTGCGCCAGGCCGTCCCAGACGAGCTGCGGCGCCATCGCCTCGTTGGCAACGTAGAAGGCGACCAGTCGCTCGCCCTTCTGCGCGTCGGGCACGGCGGTGACGCAGGCGCTTTCGACCCCCGGCAGGCGCAGCATCGCCTCCTCGACCTTCAGATGCGGCACCATCTCGCCGCCGATCTTGGAAAAGCGCGACAGCCGGTCGGTGATCCTGATGAAGCCGTCATCGTCGAGGATGGCGATGTCGCCGGTCACATACCAATCGCCGCGCAGCACCGCCTGGGTCGCCTGGTCATCGGCCAGGTAGCCGACCATGCGGCCTGGCCCCTTCAGCAGCAGCAGGCCCTCCTGCCCCTCCGGGAGGTCGGCGCCGGTTTCCGGGTCGACCACCTTGGCGGCAACACCGGGCAGCGGATGACCGACGGTGCCGGGCTTGTGCCCGACCTGCTGCTCGCCGCCCTGCACGATGTTGGGCACGTTGACCGAGACCACCGGCCCCATCTCGGTGCAGCCATAGCCCTCCAGCATGTCGAGGCCGAACTTCTCCTTGAAGGCGGCGGCGAAATCCGGGCGCAGGCGCTCGGCGCCGACCACCACGTGGCGCAGCGATTTGAAATCCTCCGGCCCGCAGATGCGGTGATAGGCCTGGCAGAAGGTCGGGGTGGAGATCAGCAGCGTCGCCTTGTGCTCGCGCGCCAGCTTGCCGATGGTCTTCGCGTCCAGCGGATTGGGGTGATAGACGGCGCCCATGCCGAGCGCCAGCGGCATGCACAGCGTGCCGGTGAAGCCGAAGGAGTGGAAGAACGGCAGGATGCCCAGCACGCAATCCTCCGGCTGCACCCAAAGGATCTGCCCGATCGCCTCCAGGTTGGAGACGATGTTGTGGTGCGACAGCATCACGCCCTTCGGCTGCCCGGTCGAGCCGGAGGAGAACATGATGGTGCAGAGATCCTGCGGGCTCTGCGCCGGCGTGCCGGCCAAGCGCCGCGCCCAGCGGGCGGGCAGCAGGCGCAGCAATCCGTACATAACGGCGCGCTCGCCCTTGCCGATGCCCTTCAGGATGTCCTCGACATAGATCATGTCGGGGCGCTCGGCGAGCTTCGCCTTGGCGAGGAACGGACGCGCGGCGACGATGTGCTTGATCCCCGCCTTGTCGATCGCCGCCTGCATCGCCTCCGGGCCGATGGTGAAGTTGAGGTTGACCGGCACCTTGCCCGCCAGCATCAGGCCCATGTTGACCAGGGCGGCGCCGACCGAGGCCGGCAGCAGGATGCCGACCCGCTCCTCGCCCGCGAAGATTCCGCCGAAGCGCCGCGCCAG
>JBGAGP010000185.1:0-6708 GCA_044226685.1 Dongiaceae bacterium | reverse complement strand
CGAGGGTGACGGCGGCGTTCACTTCCGCCGACCGGATGGCGGGACCTACGATGGCAGATTCCGGCACGCGCACCACCAGCTTCCAGGTCTCGGACGGGCCGTGGAACGGCACCGGCATGATGAAGTAGCGATAGCCTGCATGGTCGCTGGCCTGGGTCAGACCCTGGGCGTTGAGCCAAGCCTTGACCGGATCACCGTCGGCCACCGGCTGGCCGAGCGACTTGGGATCGGCGTTGCTGGCCCAGGTGCCGACGTCGGAGACCAGCATGACGTCGCCGGCGCCAAGCGGTTTGATCTCGGCCAGGGTCTGCTGCAGCTTGGTCATGTCGAAATCGACGGTGGCGATGCCGACACCCTTGCCGTCGCCCATGATCGGCACGCTGACGGTCGACATCAACACGTCCTTGCCTTCGACCGGATAGATGTAGGGCGGCACCAGGGTGGTGCGGTTGTTCTTGAGCGGAGTCAGGTACCAACCCTCGATGCCGGCCTCGACGGTCATGATCAGCGGCTCGATGCCGACGGTGCCGTCGGCGCTGTTGTAATAGTAGGGCACGTAGCGGCCCTGCGCGTCCTGCTGCGGCGCCATGCCGGCGAATTCGGCATCGCGGCCGTCATAGCCGTTGGGTTCGAAGGCGATGGTGACGCCGACGAAACGCTGGTTGGCGTGGATGACCGAACTGCCGAGATCGGCCAGCGCCGTGCGCGGCACGCCCGCCTGGCGTGCACCTTCCACCGTGCGCGCCGTGGTCTCGGCCACGTCGATCGCCGGCTGGATGTAGTTGGTGACCTGGCGCGCCGTGCCCTGGACCACGGCTTCCACCGTGCGCTCGGCGTCGGCGCTGGCCTGGGTGAAGGAACTCCACCCGGCATAGCCGCCGGCGCAGGCGAACCCCGCCAGCAGGATGAGCGAGCCGGACAGGCTCAGCCGGGCACGGAGTTTCAGGTTTCCAAGCATGCAGATGCGCTCCCGAGATGCCATTTTTGCGTCGCGAACTAGGTCGTCGCCTAGGTCATCTGGCCTAATTAACGGGTGAACCTGAATCATTGGTAAATGTCGGGCGGTACGCATAAGTGCTTGGCACAGCATAAAAAACGGCGGCGCCGAGAGGCGCCGCCGCTGGACCGAACGGTCTATTTTCTTGATATGCGCGGGCTTAGCCCGAAGACCTCACCCGGGCGATCAGCCGAGTGCTTTGACGATGTCCTCGCACATCTTCTTGGCGTCGCCGAACAGCATCATGGTGTTGTTGCGGAAGAACAGCTCGTTGTCGACGCCGGCATAACCCGACGCCATCGAGCGCTTCACGAACAGCACGGTCTTGGCCTGCTCCACGTCGAGGATCGGCATGCCGAAGATCGGGCTCTTCGGGTCGCTCTTCGCCGCCGGGTTGGTGACGTCGTTGGCGCCGATGACGAAGGCGACGTCAGCCTGGGCGAAGTCGCGGTTGATGTCCTCCAGCTCGAACACCTCGTCATAGGGCACGTTGGCCTCGGCCAGCAGCACGTTCATGTGACCGGGCATGCGGCCCGCGACGGGGTGGATGGCGTAGGAGATCTTGGCGCCCTCGTGCTTCAAGAGGTCCGCCATCTCGCGCAGCGCGTGCTGCGCCTGGGCCACCGCCATGCCGTAGCCCGGCACGATGATGACGCTGGCGGCGTTCTTCATGATGAAGGCCGCGTCCTCGGCGCTGCCGGCCTTGATCGGCTTGTCGCCGCTCTTGGCCGCCGGACCCGCAGCCCCGCTGTCGGTGCCGAAGCCGCCCAGGATCACGTTGAAGATCGAGCGGTTCATGCCCTTGCACATGATGTAGCTGAGGATGGCGCCGGACGAGCCGACCAGCGCGCCGGTGATGATGAGCAAGGTGTTGGAGAGGGTGAAGCCGATGCCGCAGGCCGCCCAGCCGGAATAGGAGTTCAGCATCGAGACGACGACCGGCATGTCGGCGCCGCCGATCGGCAGGATCAGCAGGAAGCCCAGCAGCAGCGACACCGCCACCAGGCCCCAGAAGGCGATCGGCGATTGAGTCACGATGACGGCGACGATGAGCGCGATGATGCCGAGGCCGAGCGCGGCGTTCAGGATGTGCTGGCCAGGGAACACCAGCGGCGCGCCCGACATCAGCGCCTGCAGCTTGGCGAAGGCGATGATCGAGCCGGTGAAGGTGACGGCGCCGACGGCGACGCCGAGGCCCATCTCGATCAGGCTGCCCGGATGGATGTCGCCGGTGGCGCCGATGCCGAACTTCTCCGGCGCGTAGAAGGCTGCCGCCGCCACCGCGACGGCGGCCAGGCCGACCAGCGAGTGGAAGGCGGCGACCAGCTGCGGCAGGGCCGTCATCTGGATCTTCTGCGCGATCAGCGCGCCGACCAGGCCGCCGGCGATGATGCCGGCGATGATGAACCAGTAGGACTGCACGATCGGCAGGGCGACGGTGGTGGCGATGGCGATCACCATGCCGATTACGCCGTAGAGCAGGCCGCCGCGCGAGGTCTCCGGCGAGGAGAGGCCGCGCAACGACATGATGAAGCACACCGAGGCGATCAGGTACAGGAAGGCGGTCAGGGTCTCGTTCATGTGTCTCTCCCCCGTTCCGCCTCAGCGGCCCTTCTTCTTGAACATCGACAGCATGCGATGGGTCACGATGAAGCCGCCGAAGATGTTGACCGAGGCGAGCGCCACGGCGACGAAGCCCATGATCTGGCTGAAGCTGAAATCGGCCGGGCCGGCGGCGATCAGCGCGCCGACGATGATGACCGAGGAGATCGCGTTGGTGACCGCCATCAGCGGCGAATGCAGCGCCGGCGTCACCCGCCAGACCACGTAATAGCCGACGAAGCAGGCCAGCACGAAGACGGTGAACAGGAAGACGAAAGGCGCGTGGGCGATGCCAGCGGCAGCCTGGCCAGCGACTTGGCTAGTAGTTTCGACGACGGTGGTCGTGTCCATGGGCGCGCTCTCCCCTACGCCTTGAAGTTCGGATGGATGATCTGGCCGTCGCGGGTCAGCGCCACGCCTTTCACGATCTCATCCTCCCAGTTGATCTTGAGGCCCTTGGTCTCCTTGTCGATCAGGAGCGTCAGGAAATTGAGCAGGTTCTTGGCGTAGAGCGAGGTGGCGTCGGCGGCGAGCCGGCTCGGCACGTTGGCATGGCCGACCAGCTTCACGCCGTGCTTCTCCACCACTTGGCCCACCTCGGAGAGCGGGCAATTGCCGCCCTGCTCCACCGCCAGATCGACGATGACCGAGCCCGGCTTCATGCTCTTCACCATTTCCTCGGTGACCAGCACCGGCGCCTTGCGGCCGGGGATCAGCGCGGTGGTGATGATGACGTCCTGCTTCTTGATATGTTCGGCGACCAGGGCCGCCTGCTTCGCCTTGTAGGAATCGCTCATTTCCTTGGCGTAGCCGCCGGCGGTCTCGGCCTGCTTGAACTCCTCGTCCTCGACGGCGACGAAGGTGGCGCCGAGGCTGCTCACCTGCTCCTTGGTCGCCGGCCGCACGTCGGTCGCCGACACGATGGCGCCGAGGCGCCGCGCGGTGGCGATGGCCTGCAGGCCGGCGACGCCGACGCCCATGATGAAGACGCGGGCCGGCGCCACGGTGCCGGCGGCGGTCATCATCATCGGGAAGGCGCGGCCGAACTCGGCGGCGGCGTCCAGCACCGCCTTGTAGCCGGCGAGGTTGGATTGCGAGGAGAGCACGTCCATGTTCTGGGCGCGGCTGATGCGCGGCATCAGCTCCATGGCGCAGGCGACGATGCCGGCCTGGGCGTAGGCGTTGATCGCCTCCTTGGCACCGTAGGGATTGAGGATCGCGGCCAGCAAGGCGCCGCGCTTGATCAGGCCGAGTTCGTCGGTGCCTTCGGCGGCGGTCATCGGCCGCTGCACCTTCAGCACCACGTCGGCATCGGCGAGCGCCGTGCGCGCATCCGGCACGATCTTGGCCCCCGCGGCCTGGAAGGCCGCATCGGGGGTCGACGAGCCATCGCCCGCCCCGGTCTCGACCAGGACCTCGGCCCCGGCCGCCACGTATTTCTTAATGCTGTCGGGAGAAACCGCGCAGCGCCGCTCGTTCGGCCGCCGCTCCTTGACCACGCCAATCTTCATCTTCGTCCCCTGACTCCCGGCCCAGAGCTCCAGACAGGCCGATTCGGCGGCCAAAGCCGCGCCATCTCAACGGCGCGGCATATTGCACAGTTTCGCAGGTGCGAACAAGGAGACTCAAAGGAGCAAAACGAGTGTAAAATCTCCCCTCGCCGCTTGCCCAAGGGAGCCCTTTTTCTAGGATACGCGTCGATGAGCAATCCGGACCACCTCGCCACCAAAGCTGCGAAGAGCTCCCTGTTTCTGGAGCTGTTGGCGGTTGCTGCCGTCATTCTTACGGGAGCTTGGCTGCTCGACCGGCTGATCGCAGAGCGAGCCAGCCAACTCCTGATCCTGAGTTGGATCACCGCGGCCACAGCCTGCGGTATTGCGCTGCGATCCGAGCGGACCGAGCGTCATTGGTGGGCGCGGCCAGCCTGGATGCTCGCCGGATCGGCGCTTTGCTTCCTGGCCGGCCTACTCACCCTCGGGAGCTAGAGCTCATCCCTTCCAGTGCGGTGGGATGGTCTTGGCGTAGTAGGGCAGCGCCTCGATGCGGGCGAGCCAGGCGGCGCATTTGGGCGGCAGTTCGCTGCGCTTGAAGCCGAGGCCCGGCGCGCGTTCCTCGACGCGGACGGCCATGCGCATGTAGGGATAGATGGCGAAATCGGCGAGGCTCAGGCCGCCGGCGAAATAGTCGCCGGTCAGGTAGCCCTCCCACACCGCCAATTCCTTGGCCAGCTTTTCCTTGGCGGCGGCGATCTTCTTCAGGTCGCGCTCGCCCTCGGCATAGAGCACCAGGTCGATGAGCTCGCTGCCGCCGTTGTAGAGCTTGTCGTCGGCCTCGGCGATCAGGCGGCGGACGGTCGCGCGCGCCTTGGCGTCCTTGGGCAGCAGCGGCTTGTCGGGATAGCGCTCCTCCAGGTATTCGCAGATCGCGTTCGACTGCGCGAGGGCGAAGCCGTCATCGACGATGGCCGGCACCTGGCCGCGCGGATTGATCTTCAGGAACTGCGGCGTCTTGGTGTCGTCGTTGTCGAAGGACAGCCGCTTGCCCTCGTAGGGAATGCCCTTGTGCTCCAGCGTCAGCCAGACCTTCCAGGCGAAGGGGGAGCCGGAACCGTAGTAGAACGTGAGTGACATGTTATTTTTCCCTCATGACAGCGGCATCAGGGCTGCCGCTTGAGCCCGCTCTCTTTCAGCGACGCCTTCTGGCGCTTGTCGAGCGCCTTGACGTCGAAGCCGTGAATGAGTTCGTGGAACAGCTTGTACCAGTTGATCTCCGCCTTCAGATGCATGAAGACCGAGCCGAGGCCGATGGCGGCGCGGTCCATGAAGACGAATTCCTTGGGCGGCGTCACCGGGCCGAGCCGGCGCAGCTCCGCGTGCACGCCCTCCGCCACCTCGCGGCCGTAGATGCCGCTCGCCGAATCCTGGATCTTGCGCTCGCGGTCCTCGAGCAGCGGCCCGTAGACGAAATGCGCCCAGCGGGCTCGCGGTCTTCGAGCAGCGGCCCGTAGACGAAATGCGCCCAGCGGTTCAGCACGTCGATGACCTCGCGCGACAGGCCCTTGAAGCCCCAGCTCTCATAAGCGGAGACCGCGAGGTCGCGGTCGTCGTTGAGCAGCGCGTAGTAAAGGTCGATGACGCCCTTCACGAATCTCGGCTCGAAGATGCGCACGCAGCCGAAATCGAGCAGGTTCACGTCGCCGTTCGGCCGCACCGAGTAGTTGCCGAGATGCGGGTCGCCGTGGATGACGCCGAACTCGTAGAACGGCACATACCAGGCGCGGAACATGTTCAGCGCAATACGGTTGCGCAGCTCCAGCGCCGGTTTCTCCGCCAGCACCTCCATGATCGGCCGGCCGTCGACCCAGGTCATGGTCAGCAGCCGCCTGGTGGAGAGCTCCGGCAGCGGCTCAGGCAGATGGACGTGCTTCTCCTTCGCCAGCATGAAGCGATAAAGCGCCATGTGGCGGGCTTCGAGCTGGTAGTCCAACTCCTCGCGCAGCCGGTCGGCGATCTCGCCGTGGATCTCCTTGGTCTGGATGGCGCGGTCGTAGCGCTCGTAGATGCCGAAGATGATCCGCAGCTGCTTGAGGTCGGCCTCCACCGCCGAGGCCATGTCGGGATATTGCAGCTTGCAGGCCAGGTGGCGGCCGTCATGCGCCGTGGCGCGATGCACCTGGCCTAGCGAGGCGGCCGCCGCTGCGTCGTGCGAGAAGCTCTTGAACTTCGCCTGCCAGCCCTGCCCCAGCTCCGCCGCCATGCGCCGCTTGACGAAGGGCCAGCCCATCGCCGGCGCGTTGGCCTGCAGCTGCTGCAGCTCCTGGACGTATTCCTTGGGCAGCGCGTCCGGCACCGTCGCCATGATCTGCGCCACCTTCATCAGCGGACCTTTCAGCCCGCCCAGCGCCGCCTTCAGTTCCGCCGCATGCTCGGCGCGGTCGATCTTGATGCCGAGGTAGCGCTGCCCGGCCACCCGCGCCGCCAGCCCGCCCACGGCCCGACCGACGCGCACGTAGCGCTGCACCCGGCCACCCAGCGAGTTGCGTTCGTCGGTCATGGATACCGCCGTGCGGTCAGCCCATCTGTTCCAGTTCGTCGATGAAGCCGGCGATG
>JBGAGP010000184.1:0-6879 GCA_044226685.1 Dongiaceae bacterium | reverse complement strand
TCCTCGCTGGAGACGGTGCCGACATCGACCAGGCGCTGCTTGAAGATGCGGTTCTCGGTCAGCAGCCCTTCCAGGTCGCTGATCACCCGCGGGAACTTCGCCGCCCAGGCGGCGATGTCGTCGAGGATGCCGGCCGGCAGATCCTGATGCACGCCGCCCGGCCGGTAATAGGCCGCATGCAGGCGCGCGCCGCTGACCCGCTCGTAGAACTCCATCAGCAGCTCGCGCTCCTCGAAGGCCCAGAGGAACGGCGTCACCGCGCCAACGTCCATCGCGTAGGCCGGGATGTTCAGCAGGTGATTGAGGATGCGGGTAATCTCGTCGAACAGCACGCGGATGTATTGACCGCGGGCCGGCACTTCCAGCCCCATCAGCTTTTCCACCGCGAGCACGAAGGCGTGCTCCTGGCACATCGGCGAGACGTAGTCGAGGCGGTCGAAATACGGGATCGCCTGCAGATAGGTCTTGTACTCGATCAGCTTCTCGGTGCCGCGATGCAGCAGGCCGACATGCGGGTCGATGCGGCGCACCACCTCGCCGTCCATCTCCATCACCATGCGCAGCACGCCATGGGCCGCCGGATGCTGCGGCCCGAAATTCATGGTCAGCGGCTTGATCTGGGTTTCGGCCATGGCTTACGACGCCTTCTCGTCGCCCGGGAGCACGCGCCGCGGCTGCAGCATGCCCTCCCACGGGCTCTCGAAATCGAAACTGCGGAACTCCTGCTGCAGCTTCACCGGCTCGTAGATCACGCGCTTCTGGTCTTCGTCGTAGCGCACCTCGACGTAGCCGGTCAGCGGGAAGTCCTTGCGGAACGGATGCCCTTCGAAGCCGTAATCGGTCAGGATGCGGCGCAGATCCGGATTGCCGTCGAAGAAGATGCCATAGAGGTCGTAGGCCTCCCGCTCGAACCAGCCGGCGCTGGGAAAAAGATCGACCAGCGAGGGGACAGCTTCGTCCTCGCTCACCGCCACCTTCACCCGGATGCGGTAGTTGTGCTTGAGGCTCAGCAGGTTGTAGACGGCGTCGAAGCGCTTCTCGCGGTCAGGGTAGTCGACGCCGCAGATGTCGATCAGCATCTCGAAGCGGCAATTGCTGTCGTTGCGCAGGAACTTCGCCACCTTCAGCAGCTGGTCCGGCGCGCAGGTGATCATCAGCTCGCCCAGCTTGACCTCGATCGTCTCCAGTGACGCGCCCAGCGCCGTGGAGATGAAGTCGCCAAGTTCGCGGTAGACGTTGGTCATGATGGCTGGTGCAATCCCTGAGCGGTCAACGCGCGATGGTGCCGGTGCGGCGGATCTTCTTCTGCAGCTGCAGCACGCCGTAGACCAGCGCCTCGGCGGTCGGCGGGCAGCCGGGAACATAGACGTCGACGGGTACGATCCGGTCGCAGCCACGGACCACGGCGTAGGAGTAGTGGTAGTAGCCGCCGCCATTGGCGCAGGAGCCCATGGAGATGACCCAGCGCGGCTCGGCCATCTGGTCGTAGACCTTGCGCAGGGCCGGGGCCATCTTGTTGGTCAGCGTGCCGGCGACGATCATCACGTCGGACTGGCGCGGCGTGCCGCGCGGCACCACGCCGAAGCGGTCGAGGTCGTAGCGCGCCATATAGGCGTGCATCATCTCGACGGCGCAGCAGGCGAGCCCGAAGGTCATCGGCCAGAGCGAGCCGGTGCGCGCCCAGTTCACCACCTTGTCGAGCTGGGCGACGACAAACCCCTTGTCGGAGAGCTCGTCGGTGACGGATTTCAGCACGGCATCCTGCGCCGGGCCGGGCGGCAGCGGCTGTCCCGCGCCTAGTTGCTGCTGGGCATTCGCCATATCGTTACTCCCACTCCAGCGCGCCCTTTTTCCACTCGTAGATGAACCCGACCGTGAGCACGCCCAGGAAAATCATCATCGACCAGAAACCGAACACGCCGATATCGCCAAGCGACACGGCCCAGGGAAACAGGAAGGCCACTTCGAGATCGAAAATGATGAACAGGATCGAGACGAGGTAGAACCGCACGTCGAACTGCCGGCGAGCGTCGTCGAAGGCATCGAAGCCGCATTCATAAGGCGACAGCTTCTCGGAATCGGGCTTCTGCCAGGCGATGATCAGGGACGCGATCACCATGACGGCCGCGAGCCCCGTCGCCACAACGATGAAGATCAGGACCGGCAGATATTCGCTTAAGAGCTCGTTCATCCCATCACCCGAGACCGGCCTGTCGACCCGTGGCCACCGGCCACCCTTAACCCTCGCCCCTGCGGCACTGGCGTGACCGCAAAGGAAGCCGACTCAGCCCCCATCGAAAGCGCCGCTACTATAGTGCCGTATGTCGCAGTGCGAAAGCGCAAAAAACACCGCGCTAACGCTAAATAGCGTTTAATTACGGCATCTTAGAGGGATATAGCGAATGGATGCCCCCGCCCCGGATCGGGTGGGGAAATGGCGCGAGCGACGGGACTTGAACCCGCGGCCTCCGGCGTGACAGGCCGGCGCTCTAACCAACTGAGCTACGCCCGCGCATAGGGCACCGCGTTTGCGGTGGCGCTCATCTATAGGATGGCCCTTGGAGTGTCAACAATGGCCGTCAACAAACCGTCAAGGGCGCCCAAACCCTAGCGAATCATGCGATCCGCGATTGCCGGATCGAGGCCGTTTTCCGCCAGATGCTGGCGGAACCTCGCAAGCCGGGTGAAGACGTCTTCATAGCCGATCTGGTGCCCGCCCTTGTCGGTGTAGATGAGCGCGCCGCGGGTGACGAAAAACGTCGTCATGCCGGTCTTGGGGTCGGCCTGGAGCGTATGAATCTCGCCTGGCGGCTCGTAGACGAAGGTGCCCTGGGCCGATGTCCAGTCGTGCTCCAGGTAGCGCCAGGAGCCCTTGAGCGTGAAGGCGTGCACGGGGCCGGTGTGATAGTGGCAGGCCAGCTGGCCGCCCGGCCGGATGCTGAGCAGGTTGGACCACGCGCCATTGGTGCAGTCGAAGAGCAGCGGCCGCTGCCGCACGTCCTCGGTCAACTGGATCCACAGCCGCGAGTCGGCCTCGGTATCGTCGACCACCTCGCTCATCAGGTTCATGGCCGAGAAATGGTGCTGATGGATCACGTCACGCTCCCCTCCACCGGCCGCCCCGCGGCCTGCCGGCGATTCTCCACGACGGTGGCGCCGATGATCGCCGCCAGGATCAAGGCGCCGCCGGCCACCGTGCCCGGCGGCGGCTCCTCGCCATAGGCGAGCCAGACCCAGAACGGATTCAATACCACATCCGCCATGGAAATCAGGATCGCCGGCACCACCGGAAGATGCTTGGCCCCGGCGGCGAACAGGATGAGCGGCACGGCGAGCTGGACCAGCGCCATCAGCGCCAGCAGCAGGATCTGCTTCGCCGGCAGGACCGGCAGCCCGACGAACAGGGTGATGAACACGAAGACCATCAGCCCGCCATAGAGAATGCCGGGGACCATCTCCAGATCGCGGTACTGCCGCAACGACACGGTCTGGCCCGCGAAGCAGAAGGCGGTGCCAAGGGAAATGAGCGCCGCGAACCAGCCGGTCGCGAGGGCCGACGCCTCCGCCTGCACCACGACGGCGACCCCGGCCAGGGCCACCACCGTCGCCGCCAGGGAGATGACGGAGGTCCGCTCCCGCATCAGCACCCAGGCCAGGAGTGCCGCGAAGATCGGGCTGGTGGCGCCAAGGACCGACACGCTGGCCACCGTGCCCTGGGTCAGCGCGGTCACATAGAGCGTCGAGCCGGTGGCGAAGAACAAGCCGGCGACCAACAGGGCGTGCGGGTGGCGCCGCGGCCAGAGATGCCGCCACATCGCGCCGCGGTAGCGCAGCGCCAGGTAGATGAACAGGAAGATCGAGGTGGCCGGCGCCCGGTAGCCGTTGACCGCCCAGCCATCCAGCTCCGGCGCGGTGCGCACGAACAGCCCGCTCAAGCTCCAGCCGAGCGTGGCGAGGCAGCAGCAGACCACCCCCAGAGCGTATTTGCTGGACCGTGTCGTTCCTGTCACTGAGATTCCCCCGGGAGCCGCGCCGAACCTAAAGGATTGCAGGCCGGTCCTACCAGCTTCACCCTTGAGGCGGTCAGAACCTTGCGGTATAGACTTGTATATACAAGTTACCATCGAGGCCCGACATGACTGGAACCCGCTTCAACGCCCGCGTGATCCGCGCCCCCCACGGCCGCACCCTCAGCGCCAAGTCCTGGCTGACCGAGGCGCCGCTCCGGATGCTGATGAACAACCTCGACCCGGAGGTGGCGGAGAACCCCAACGAGCTGGTGGTCTATGGCGGCATCGGCCGCGCCGCGCGCAACTGGGAATGCTTCGACCGCATCGTCGAGACGCTCAGGGCGCTCGGCGATGACGAGACGCTGCTGATCCAGTCCGGCAAGCCGGTCGGCGTGTTCAGGACCCACAAGGACGCGCCCCGCGTGCTGCTGGCCAATTCGAACCTGGTGCCGCATTGGGCGACCTGGGAGCATTTCCGCGAATTGGATGCCAAGGGCCTGATGATGTACGGCCAGATGACCGCGGGCTCGTGGATCTATATCGGCAGCCAGGGCATCGTGCAGGGCACCTACGAAACCTTCGCCGAGGCCGGACGCCAGCACTATGGCGGCGACCTCAAGGGCCGCTGGATCCTGACCGGCGGTCTCGGCGGCATGGGCGGCGCGCAGCCGCTGGCCGCGACGATGGCGGGGGCCTCGATGCTGGCGGTCGAATGCGAGCCGTCGCGCATCGAGAAGCGGCTGGAGACGCGCTACCTCGACACCAAGACCAACTCGCTCGACGAAGCCCTGGCGATGCTGGAGCGCGCCAGGAAGGACGGCAAGCCGATCTCCATCGGACTACTGGGCAACGCCGCCGAGATCTTTCCGGAGATCCTCAAGCGCGGCCTGCGGCCCGACATGGTGACCGACCAGACCAGCGCACATGACCCCCTGAACGGCTATTTGCCGGCCGGCTGGTCGCTGGCCAAGGCCGCCGACATGCGCCAGCGCGACCCGGATGCCGTTGTGAAGGCGGCGAAGGAATCCATGGCCGTCCAGGTGCGCGCCATGCTCGGCTTCCACCAGAAGGGCGTTCCCACCTTCGACTACGGCAACAACATCCGCCAGATGGCGCAGGAGACCGGCGTTGCCAACGCCTTCGACTTCCCCGGCTTTGTGCCGGCCTATATCCGACCGCTGTTCTGCCGCGGCGTCGGCCCGTTCCGCTGGGCGGCCCTGTCGGGCGAACCCAGCGACATCGCGCGCACCGACGCCAAGGTGAAGGAGCTGATCCCCGACGACGCGCACCTGCACAACTGGCTCGACATGGCCAGCCAGCGCATCAAGTTCCAGGGCCTGCCCGCGCGCATCTGCTGGGTGGGCCTCGGCGACCGCGCGCGCCTCGGCCTCGCCTTCAACGAGATGGTGGCGAAGGGCGAGTTGCAGGCCCCCATCGTCATCGGCCGCGATCATCTCGATTCCGGCTCGGTCGCCAGCCCGAACCGCGAGACCGAGGGCATGAAGGACGGCTCCGACGCCGTCTCCGACTGGCCGCTGCTCAATGCCCTGCTGAACTGCGCCTCCGGCGCCACCTGGGTCAGCCTGCATCATGGCGGCGGCGTCGGCATGGGTTTCTCGCAGCATTCCGGCATGGTGATCTGCTGCGATGGCACGGCCGAGGCGGCACGGCGCATCGAGCGCGTCCTGACCAACGATCCCGGCACCGGCGTCATGCGACATGCCGACGCCGGCTATCAGATTGCCATCGACTGCGCGCGGGAGCAGCATCTGAACCTGCCGATGATCAATGCTTGAGTCGCGATGAGTTCCGAGCCCGCCTGGGACCTGCTGCTGACCGATTGCCGCGCCGCCACGATGGATGGCGATGGCTACGGCGCGATTGAAGATGCGGCCATCGCGCTCGCCGGCGATCGCATCGCCTGGATCGGCCGGCGCGCCGATCTGCCGCGGCATGCCGCCAGGGAGACCGCGTCCCTGGCCGGCCGCTGGGTGACACCGGGCCTGATCGACTGCCACACCCATCTCGTCTTCGGTGGCGATCGCGCGCACGAGTTCGAGCTGCGCCTGGGCGGCGCCAGCTACGAGGACATCGCCAAGGCCGGCGGCGGCATCGTCTCCACGGTGAAGGCGACCCGCGCGGCGAGCGAGGCTGACCTGCTGCAGGCGGCGCGCGAGCGCCTGGACCGCATGGCGGATGAAGGCGTGACCATGCTGGAAATCAAGTCCGGCTATGGCCTCGACGTTGACAACGAGTTGAAACAGCTGCGCGTCGCCCGGGCGCTGGGACAGGACAGCGGCGTCACGATCAGGACCACCTGCCTCGCCGCCCATGCTTTGCCGCCGGAATATGCCGGCCGCCCGGACGATTACATCGACCTCGTCTGCAATGAAATCCTGCCCGCGGTGGCCGCCGAAGGGCTGGCTGATGCCGTCGACGCCTTCTCCGAGCGCATCGCCTTCACCGCGGCGCAGACCGAGCGCGTGTTCAACACGGCGAAAAAGCTGTCGCTGCCGGTGAAGCTGCATGCCGACCAGCTCTCCGACATGGGCGGCGCAGCGCTCGCTGCGCGCTTCAACGCGCTCTCGGCCGACCACATCGAGTATTCCAGCGAGGCCGGCATCGCCGCGATGGCGACAAGCGGCACCGCCGGCGTGCTGCTGCCGGGCGCGTTCTACTTCCTGCGCGAGAAGCAGGTGCCACCGGTCGACCTGCTGCGCAAGCACGGCGTGCAAATGGCGATCTCAACCGACTGCAACCCGGGCTCGTCGCCCGCCCTGTCGTTGCTGCTGATGATGAACATGGCCTGCACCCTGTTCCGCATGACGCCGGAGGAGACGCTGGCCGGCGTCACCCGCCATGCCGCCGC
>JBGAGP010000183.1:0-6939 GCA_044226685.1 Dongiaceae bacterium | reverse complement strand
ACCGAATAAACCGGGTTGCGGCTGGCCACGACCATGGTCGCCGACAAGACGGCGACGGCGGCGAAGACATAGAAGGCGATGGCCTGAACGATCATTCTCTTCCCCCCAACCTACTCCACATCAGCGATACGGCGCGTCCGCCCGCAGGTTCGCGGCGATCTCGGATTCCCACCGGTCGCCGTTCTCCAGCAGCTTCTGCTTGTTGTACAAAAGTTCCTCATGCGTCTCGGCGGCGAACTCGAAGTTCGGCCCCTCGACGATCGCATCCACCGGGCACGCCTCCTGGCAGAAGCCGCAATAGATGCACTTGGTCATGTCGATGTCATAGCGCGTGGTGCGGCGGCTGCCGTCTTCGCGCGGCTCGGCCTCGATGGTGATGGCCTGGGCCGGACACACCGCCTCGCACAGCTTGCAGGCGATGCAGCGCTCTTCGCCGTTCGGATAGCGGCGCAGCGCATGCTCGCCCCGGAAGCGCGGCGACAGCGGCCCCTTCTCGTAGGGGTAGTTGATGGTGACCTTCGGCTTGAACACGTAAGTCAGGGTCAGCCACATGCCGCTCAGCAGCTCTTGCAGCAGGAAGGACTTGGCAGCGCGGTTGATGACGGACATGGCGATGCCTCAATGCTTCGGCAGCAGGTCGAAGAAGACCAGCACGCCGGCGGTGAGCACGACGAAGAACAGCGAGAACGGCAGGAACACCTTCCAGCCCAGGCGCATCAGCTGGTCGTAGCGGTAGCGCGGGAAGGTCGCGCGCACCCACAGGAAGCAGAAGGCGACGAAGCCGATTTTGCCCGCGAACCAGATGCCGTGCCAGACGATCTGCAGCCAGCCGCCCTCGGCGAACGGCTCCCAGCCGAAGGCCGGCTGCCAGCCGCCGAGGAACAGGATCGAGGTCATCGCGCTCATCAGCCAGATGTTGGCGTATTCGCCGAGGAAGAAGAGCGCGAAAGTCATCGCCGAGTATTCGGAGAAATACCCGGCCACCAGCTCCGATTCCGCTTCCGGCAGGTCGAAGGGCGGGCGATTGGTCTCGGCCAGCGCCGAGATGAAGAAGATCACCGCCATCGGCAGCAGCGGGATGACGAACCAGATGTGCTTCTGCGCCCGCACGATATCGGAGAGGTTGAGCGAGCCGACGCAAAGCAGCACGGTCACCAGCACGAAGCCGATGGAGACCTCGTAGCTCACCATCTGCGCGGCCGAGCGCAGCGCGCCCAGGAACGGATACTTGGAGTTCGACGCCCAGCCGGCCACCACCACGCCGTAGACGCCGAGCGAGGAGATGGCGAAGAGGTAGAGGATGCCGACATTGAGGTCGGCGATGACGATGCCGTCGCCGAAGGGAATCACCGCCCAGGCGATCAGGCCGAGCGTGAAGGTGATCATCGGGGCCACCAGGAACGGAATGCGGCTGGCACCCGTCGGGATGATGGTTTCCTTCAGCAGCAGCTTGAGCCCGTCGGCGAAGGGCTGCAGCAGGCCCCATGGGCCGACCACGTTCGGGCCGCGGCGCATCTGCATCGCCGCCATCACCTTGCGCTCGGCATAGGTGAGATAGGCGACCGCGATCAGCAGCGGCACCACCACGGCCAGGATCTCGATCAGGATGAGGATCGTCAGCCCGACCGGCGTGTCGAAGAAGGCCATCAGCTCAGCCATGCGTGCCCGTCCCGCTCGCCGGCGCGATGAACGCCGAGGTGCATTTGGCCATGGTTTCGGAGGCCCGGCTGATCGGGTCGGTCATGTAGTAGTTGGCGATCGGCAGCTGGAAGGCCCGCGCCGTCACCGTGCCCTCGGCGCCGAAACTCTCCCAGCGCGCCGGGGTGACGACGTTCAGCTTCTGCAGATGCGGCGCGGCGCCGAACAGCGCCTTGCGCAACTGGTCGAGCGAGTCATAGGGCAGCGCCTTGCCGAGTTTCTCGGACAGCGCGCGCAGGATCGCCCAATCCTCCTTGGCCTCGCCCGGCGCCGCGACCGCGGCACGGGTCATCTGCGGCCGCCCTTCGGTGTTCACATAGATGCCGGATTTCTCGGTATAGGCAGAGCCTGGCAGCACCACGTCGGCGCGGTGCGCGCCGGCATCGCCGTGATGGCCTTGATAGACCACGAAGGCCTTGCCGAGCCTGCCCATATCGATCTCGTCGGCGCCGAGCAGATAGACGAACTCGATCTCGCCCTTCGTAGCACCATCGAGAATGCCGGCGACATCGCGGCCGCCCTGCTGCGGCACGAAGCCGACCTCGAGCCCGCCCACGCGCGACGCGGCGGTCTGCAGCACGTTGAACCCGTTCCAATCCTCGCGGACGAGGTTGCAGCTCTCGGCCAGCTTGCGTGCCTGGGCCAGCATCGCGGCGCCCTCGGCCCCGCGCAGCGCCCCCTGCCCCAGGATCAGCATCGGCGCCTTGGCATTTTTCAGCGCTTCACCGAACGCACCGCCCGACACTTGGCCCAGCGCGTCGGCGGTCTGGCCGAGATGCTGGTAAGGATAAGTCAGCTCAAGCTGCGGCCCGATCACGCCGACCTTCAGCCCGCCCTTCAAGTAGCGCTTGCGAATGCGGGCGTTCAGCACCGGCGCTTCCCAGCGCGGATTGCTGCCGACGATCAGGATCACGTCGGCCTTGTCGATGCCGTTGATGGTGGAGTTGAACAGCCAGGAAGCACGCGCCTTCGGGTCCAGCGCGGCGCCGTCCTGCCGGCAATCGAGATTGCCGGAGCCGAGCGCGGCCAGCAGCCCCTTCAGCGCGAACATGGATTCGACATCCGCCTGGTCGCCGGCGATGGCCGCGACCCTGTTGCCGGAGAGGCCGGAGAGGCGCTTCGCCACCGCGTCCAGCGCCTCGGGCCAGGTCGCCGCCTTCAGCTTGCCGTCGACACGGACATAGGGCCGGTCGAGACGCTGGCGCTTCAGGCCGTCGATGGCATAGCGCGCCTTGTCGGCCAGCCATTCCTCGTTCACGTCGTCATTGGTCCTGGGGAGGATGCGCAGCACTTCGCGACCGCGCGCGTCGAGGCGGATGGCCGAGCCGACCGCGTCCATCACATCCACGGACTCGGTCTTCCGCAGCTCCCACGGGCGGGCGATGAAGGCATAAGGCTTGGAGGTCAGCGCGCCGACCGGGCAGAGGTCGATCAGATTGCCGGAGAGCTCGGAATTGATCGTCTTCTCGACATAGGTGCCGACTTCCATGTGCTCGCCGCGGCCGGTGGCGCCGAGCACCTCGACGCCCGCGACCTCGGTCGCGAAGCGGATACAGCGGGTGCACTGGATGCAGCGGGTCATCACCGTCTTGACGATGGGGCCCAGCTCCTTGTCCGGCACCGCGCGCTTCTCCTCGCGGTAGCGCGAGGCGCCGTGGCCGAAGGCCATCGCCTGGTCCTGCAGGTCGCACTCGCCGCCCTGGTCACAGATCGGGCAATCCAGCGGATGGTTGATCAGCAGGAACTCCATCACGCCCTGGCGCGCCTTCTTCACCATCGGCGTATCGGTCTTGATCACCATGCCGTCGGCAACCGGCATGGCGCAGCTGGCGATCGGCTTCGGCGCCTTCTCCTGCTCCACCAGGCACATGCGGCAATTGCCGGCGACGGACAGGCGCTCGTGATAGCAGAAGCGCGGGATCTCCCTGCCGGCCATTTCGCAGGCCTGCAGCACGGTGATGCCGGCCGGCACTTCGATCTCGATCCCGTCGATGGTCATTTTTGGCATGGGCGATCGCTCTTATTCGGCGGCCTTGCGACCGCGATAGTCGCGGATGCGGCGCTCGACTTCGGGACGGAAATGGCGGAACAGGCCCTGGATCGGCCAGGCGGCGGCGTCGCCCAGCGCGCAGATGGTGTGGCCCTCGATCTGCTTGGTGACTTCGAGCAGCAGGTCGATCTCGGCGAGGTCGGCGTCGCCTTTCACCATGCGCTGCATCATGCGGTACATCCAGCCGGTGCCCTCGCGGCACGGCGTGCACTGGCCGCAGCTCTCATGCATGTAGAAATGCGACAGCCGCGCGATGGCCGCGACGATGTCGGTCGACTTGTCCATGACGATGACCGCGGCGGTGCCGAGGCCCGATTGCACCGCGCGCAATGAATCGAAATCCATCAGCACGTCGTCGCAGATCGATTTCGGCAGCACCGGCACCGAGGCGCCGCCCGGAATGACCGCCAGCAGGTTGTCCCAGCCGCCGCGCACGCCGCCGCAATGCTTCTCGAGCAATTCCTTCAGCGGAATGCCCATCTCTTCTTCGAAGGTGCAGGGCTTGTTCACATGGCCGGAGACGCAGAACAGCTTGGTGCCGGTGTTCTTCGGCCGGCCGAGTCCAGCGAACCACGCCGATCCGCGGCGCAGGATGGTCGGCGCGACAGCGATGGATTCGACGTTGTTGACCGTGGTCGGGCAGCCATAGAGGCCGACCGCGGCCGGGAATGGCGGCTTCAGGCGCGGCTGGCCCTTCTTGCCCTCGAGGCTCTCGAGCAGCGCGGTCTCCTCGCCGCAGATATAGGCGCCGGCGCCGCGATGCAGGTAGACATCGTGGTCATAGCCCGAGCCGCAGGCGTTCTTGCCGATCAGCCCTGCCTCGTAGGCCTCGTCGATCGCCGCCTGGAGGTGGCGCGCCTCGTTGTAGAACTCGCCGCGGATATAGATATACGTGGCGACCGTGCCCATGGCGAAGCCGGCGACCAGGCAGCCCTCGATCAGGATATGCGGGTCGTAGCGCAGGATCTCGCGATCCTTGCAGGTGCCGGGCTCGGATTCATCGGCATTGACCACCAGATAGGCGGGCCGGCCGTCGGACTGCTTGGGCATGAACGACCACTTGAGGCCGGTCGGGAAGCCCGCCCCGCCGCGACCGCGCAGGTCGGACTTCTTGATCTCGTCGATGATGGCGTCGCGCCCCATCGCCAAGAGATCCTTGGTGTTGCTCCAGATCCCGCGCCGGCGCGCGCCGGCAAGGCGCCAATCGTCCTGGCCGTAGAGATTGAGGAAGATGCGATCCTGGTCTTTCAGCATGATGCGCTCACTCGGCCGGAGACGTCGGACCCGCCGGCTTCGCCGGCACGTCCTTCAGGGTCGTCGGGCCGCCTTCGGGTGCGGCACCCTGGCGGCCGATCTGCGAGCCGTATTGCGGCTTGCGCCCGGCGGCCAGCTCGTCCAGCAGCCATTCCAGTTTCTTCGGGTCGAGATCCTCGTAGAAGTCGTCATTGACCTGCACCACCGGCGCGTTCGCGCAGGCGCCGAGGCATTCGACCTCGACCAGCGAGAACATCCCGTCCTTGGTGGTTTCCTTCAGGCCGATGCCGAGCTTCCGCTGGCAGGTCTCGCTCATCTGGTCGGCCCCGCGCAGCCAGCACGGCGTCGTGCGGCAGACCTGCAGGTGGTATTTGCCGACCGGCTGCAGGTTGAACATCGTATAGAAGGTGGCGACCTCGTAGACGCGGATCGGCGCCATGTCGAGGATGCCGGCGATCACGTCCATCGCCGCGCGCGGCACCCAGCCCTCCTGGCGCTGCGCCACGTAGAGCAGCGGCAGCACGGCGCTGGCCTGGCGGCCTTGCGGATACTTGGCGATGATGCGGTCGCACTCGGCGCGGTTCTCCGCGCTGAACGCGAAGCTCGCCGGCTGGACCGCGGTGTCGTTGCTGCTGCTCATCGATCGATCTCGCCGAACACGATGTCCATGGAACCGAGGATCGCCACCGAATCCGCCAGCATGTAGCCCTTGGAGCAGAACTCCATCGCCTGCAGGTGGGGAAAGCCCGGGGCGCGGATCTTGCAGCGGTACGGCCGGTTGCTGCCGTCGCTGACCAGATAGACGCCGAACTCGCCCTTGGGCGCCTCGACCGCCGTGTAGGTCTCGCCCGCCGGGACGTGGAAGCCCTCGGTATAGAGCTTGAAGTGGTGGATCAGCGCTTCCATCGACCGCTTCATGTCGGCGCGCGGCGGCGGCGCCACCTTGCGGTCGACCGAGCTGGCCGGTCCGCCCGGCATCTGCTGGACGCACTGGTTGATGATCTTCAGCGATTCCTTCATCTCGGCGACGCGCACCAGGTAGCGATCATAGCAATCGCCGTTGTGGCCGACCGGGATGTCGAAATCCATCTTGTCGTAGACCATGTAGGGCTGCGACTTGCGCAGATCCCACGGCACGCCGGAGGCGCGCAGCATCGGGCCGGTGAAGCCCCAGGCGATGGCATCCTCGCTGGAGACGGTGCCGACATCGACCAGGCGCTGCTTGAAGATGCGGTTCTCGGTCAGCAGCCCTTCCAGGTCGCTGATCACCCGCGGGAACTTCGCCGCCCAGGCGGCGATGTCGTCGAGGATGCCGGCCGGCAGGTCCTGGTGCACGCCGCCCGGCCGGTAATAGGCCGCATGCAGGCGGGCGCCGCTGACCCGCTCGTAGAATTCCATCAGCAGTTCGCGTTCCTCGAAGGCCCAGAGGAACGGCGTCACCGCGCCCACGTCCATCGCGTAGGCCGGGATGTTCAGCAGGTGGTTCAGGATTCGGGTGATCTCGTCGAACAGCACGCGGATGTACTGGCCGCGGGCCGGCACTTCCAGCCCCATCAGCTTTTCCACCGCCAGCACGAAGGCGTGCTCCTGGCACATCGGCGAGACGTAATCGAGACGATCGAAATACGGGATCGCCTGCAGATAGGTCTTGTACTCGATCAGCTTCTCGGTGCCGCGGTGCAGCAGGCCGACATGCGGGTCGATGCGGCGCACCACCTCGCCGTCCATCTCCATCACCATGCGCAGCACGCCGTGGGCCGCCGGATGCTGCGGCCCGAAATTCATGGTGAGCGGCTTGATCTGGGTTTCGGCCATGGCTTACGACGCCTTCTCGTCGCCCGGCAGCGTACGCCGCGGCTGCAGCATGCCCTCCCACGGGCTCTCGAAATCGAAACTGCGGAATTCCTGCTGCAGCTTCACCGGCTCGTAGATCACGC
>JBGAGP010000010.1:0-65302 GCA_044226685.1 Dongiaceae bacterium | reverse complement strand
TCGTCCATGCCGTGGCCGTGGGCGCCGCCCTCGAGCACATAGGAGATCAGCATGGTGTCGTCGACCGGCGCCACCTCGACGCCGTATTTCCGCAGGATGCAGAGATCGAACTTGATGTTGTGGCCGATCTTCAGCACCGAGGAATCTTCGAGCAGCGGCTTCAGGATGGCGAGCGCCTTATCCAGCGGGATTTGCTTGGGCCGCTCCGAGGCGCCGCCAAGCAGGTCGCCGGTGGTGCCGCCATGGCCGAGCGGGATGTAGCAGGCCTTGCCCGGCGCCAGGGCCAGCGACACGCCGACCAGGTCGACGGCGATGACATGCAGCGAATTCGTCTCGGTGTCGAAGGCGACGTAGCCCTGGTCGCGCGCGGCATCGGCCCAAAGCTGCAGCGCGGCCGCGTCCTGCACCAGCTCATACTGGTCGAAGCTGACCGGCGAGGTCGCGGCCAGGATACCGGAGCTGCGCTGCGGGATCGGCACGTGCGGCCGGAACGCCGGCGCGGCGCCATTGGATGCCGGCGGCGCAGTGTCAACGCTGGGCGCGCCGCCGCCCTCGCCGCCGTGCCGCGCCGTGACGCGGGTGGCGAGCGAGCGGAAATCGTTCGCCTTCAGGAAATCGAGCAGCGGCCCCAAATCCAGCTTGCGGCGGTCGAGGCCGTGCAGCGGGGTTTCCAGCGGCACCTTGTCGTCGAGGGTCACCAGCCGCTTGGAGATGCGCGCCAGCTCGGCATTGGCCAGCAGGTTCTCGCGCCGCTTCGGCTGCTTGATCTCGCTTGCGCGTTCCAGCAGCGCTTCCAGGCTGCCATAGGTGTTGATCAGCTCGGCGGCGGTCTTCACGCCGATCCCCGGCACGCCGGGCACGTTGTCGGAGGAATCGCCGGCCAGCGCCTGGATGTCGACCACCTTGTCGGGGGTGACGCCGAACTTCTCCTTCACCTCGTCGAAGGAGATCGGCTTGTTCTTCATCGGGTCGTAGAGCCGGACCTTGTCGTTGACCAGCTGCATCAAATCCTTGTCGGAGGAGACGATGGTGACGTCCGCTCCCTGCTCCACCGCCTCGCGCGCATAGGTGGCGATCAGGTCGTCGGCCTCGTAGCCCGGCATCTCGATGCTGGCGACGTTGGCGGCGCGGGTCGCCTCGCGCACCAGCGGGAATTGCGGGATCAGCTCCGGCGGCGCTTCCGGCCGGTTGGCCTTGTACTCGGCGTAGATCTCGTTGCGGAAGCTCTTGCGCCCGGCATCGAAGATGACGCCGATATGGTCGGCGTCGGTATCCTCCAGCAGCTTCAGCAGCATGTTGGTGAAGCCGAGCACGGCGTTCACCTGGGTGCCGTCGGCGCGGCTCAACGGCGGCAGCGCGTGGAAGGCCCGGAAGATGTAGCCCGAGCCGTCGATCAGATAGACGTGTTTTGGCTTTGACATGGCGCCTGGATTTCAGTGGGGCCGGATTGCGGCCATACGCGGATGGATGGTCAGGCGCCGGCAGCAGTCGCGCGGGTCAATGCCCTGCCGCTGCACGCGCGCCTTGCTTCAGCACGTATTTGCGGCTGCAATAGGGGCACTCGATTTCCCCTTCCTTGCTCAGGGTCAAATAGACCCGCGGATGGCCGAGCGGCCCGCCGCCGCCATCGCAGGCGACTTGCGTGGTTTCGACCTCGATCACCTCGAAAGGTTGCATGTTTCCCATTCTCCGTTGCGCCGCTGCTGCCCGCCGGAAAGCGGGGCGCGGCGTTGACCCTGTGCCGGGCGGATGATACCCATGCGGCCCAGAGCAGACAACCGCCCCGCGGCGCGGAAAAGCCCTACAGTCCATCAAATTCCCGGCTGACCCAGACGTGTCCATTCCGCCCAATCTGCCCGATCTCGCCGTCTCGATTCGCGGCCTGACCAAGGTCTATGCCCCCAGCGGCGCCGCGCAGGGCGGCGGCAATGCGGCGCCCAAGCGCGCCCTGGACAATGTCGACCTCGACATCCCGCGCGGCAGCCTGTTTGCCCTGCTCGGCCCCAACGGCGCCGGCAAGTCGACGCTCATCAACATCCTGGCCCAGCTGGTGATCAAGACCGCGGGCGAGGTGAAGATCTGGGACATCGACCTCGACAAGGACCCGCGCCACGCGGCCGCCGCCATCGGCATCGTGCCGCAGGAACTGAACATCGACCCGTTCTTCACCCCGGCCCAGCTGCTCGACATCCAGGCCGGCATGTACGGCGTGCCCAAGGCGGAGCGGCGCACCGGGGAACTGCTGCAGGCCTTGGCGCTGGCGGACAAGGCCAAGTCCTATGCCCGCACCCTCTCCGGCGGCATGCGGCGGCGCCTGATGGTGGCGAAGGCGATGGTGCACAACCCGCCGGTGCTGGTGCTCGACGAGCCCACCGCCGGCGTCGACGTGGAACTGCGCCAGCAGCTCTGGGCCTATGTGCGCGAGCTCAACCGCCAGGGCGTCACCGTGCTGCTGACCACGCACTACCTGGAAGAGGCGGAAGAGCTCTGCGACCGCATCGCCATCATCAACAATGGCAAGGTCATCACCGCCGAGCGCAAGGACGAGCTGTTCTCCCGCGTCGACAGCAAGGAGCTGGTGCTGACCCTGGCGCGCGAGCTGCCTGAAATCCCGGCCAGCCTGCAGCGCTTCCATGCCGAGCGCACGAGCGCGCGCCAGTTGAAGCTGCGCTACCGCCCGTCTGAAACAAGAGTGTCGGAAATCCTCGACCAGGTGCGCGCGGCGGGGCTGGAGATCGCCGATCTCAGTACCGTCGAGACCGACCTCGAGGACATTTTCCTGCAATTGACGCGGCGGAGCGCCGCTTCCGCATGAGGCGCGGCGGCTTCCCGCGCCGGCTGCCCCTCGTCCTCTTGTTGCTGTCGCTTGCCGCCTGCGCGCCGCGGCTGCAGGAGATCGGCCCGCCGATCGATGCGCCGCGCCTGGAGCCGGACGCCATCCACATGGCCGATGGCGCCGATTTGCCGCTGCGCGTTTGGGCGCCCTGGGACCGCCCCGCCGAGGCGGTCATTCTCGGCCTGCACGGCTTCAACGACTATTCCAAGGGCCTCGCCGCCGTCGGCAAGGGCATGGCCCGGCGCGGCTTCATCTTCTACGCCTATGACCAGCGCGGCTTCGGCGCCAGCCCACAGCACGGCATCTGGCCCGGCGAGGCGCAGCTGATCGACGATCTGCGCGTCGCCGCCCGGCTGATCAAGGCGCGGCATCCCGGCCTGCCGCTCTATCTGCTGGGTGAGAGCATGGGCGGCTCGGTCATCATGAGCGCCGCCGTGGGCGCCGACCCGCCGCCGGCCGATGGGCTGATCCTCGCCGCCCCGGCGATCTGGGGCTGGCAGACCATCTCCGCCCCCAGCCGCGCGGTGTTCGAGGCCTCGGCGCATCTGGTGCCGTGGATGACGGTGCGTCCGACCGGCTTTCATGCGCCGGCCTCCAGCAACCGCGCCGCGCTGATCGCGCTCGGTCGCGATCCCCTGGTGATCAAGGACACCCGCATCGACACGGCTTATGGCCTGGTCAACCTGATGAGCAGCGCCTATGACGCGGCGGCAAAGCTGGAGCATCCGCGCTGGCTGGCGCTGTTCGGCGCGCGCGAGGCGATCTTGAGCCGCGACGCGGTGAACCAGACCCTGCCGCATTTCAAACCCTTATCGCCGGATCAGGGCAGGCTCGGGATTTATCGTTTCGGCTATCATCTGCTGCTGCGCGACTACACGCAGTACACGGTGTTCGACGACATCGCCGCCTGGATCCGCGATCCGGCAGCGCCGCTGCCGAGCGGCGCCGACGCCAACGCCGTTAGGGACAGCCTGGACTAAGGCTCAGTTCAACAAAGGCGCGCCGGGCAGGCGCTGGCGCGACTGCGCGATGAGTTCCGGCGGCACGCCGTGTTCCTCGGAAAAGCTCATCAAAAGCGGCTCCCAGGCCAGCAGATAGTCGAGCACGGCACCCAGCGAAGCGGGCTCCGTCGCGGTGCGGCGCAGCCCTCCGGGGGTGAGGCCTGAGAGGTTCAGGAAACGCACCAGACGCTCCTCGTCGCTGGCCAGCCAGGCCAGGGCCTGCAGCGCCAGGGTATGCGGATCGGGCAGGGCTTCCTTCGGCGTCATGCGAATATGCTACGCCGGAAAGCCGAGGAATGCACCCCTCCCCGCGCTTGTGGCGCCGGAATATTGGACCTACACTTTTCGCCAGTCGCGGGATCGGGGCCCCCAACCTTCAGGGATGAGGAGGAGGCGCACATGACCATCGCACACCTGCTGCGGGACAAACCGCAACGCATGATCACCGTCGGGCCGGAACAGACGCTGCAACAGGCGGCGGAAGTCCTGGCGCGCGAGCGCATCGGCGCGCTGCTGGTGCTGAAGCCGAACGGCGATATCGCCGGCATCCTCTCGGAGCGCGACATCGTGCGCGCGATCGGCGATGACGGGGCCGGAACGCTGGAGCGCCCGGTCGCCGAGTTGATGACCAAGGACGTCATCTGCTGTTCGCCGGAGGACACCGTCGACAGCGCCATGGCGCTGATGACCCAGCGGCGATTCCGCCACCTGCCGGTCCGCCAGGGCGGCAGGATCGTCGCCATGATCTCCATCGGCGACGTGGTGAAGAAGAAGGTGCAAGACGCCGAGGCCGAGAGCCAGTCGCTGCGGGAATACATCGCCCGCGGCTAGGCATCGTCACCGCAGCGCAACACGTCCATCGGCGCGCCGGACATGGTCCGGCGGCTTGCGGCTTGTCTTTTTGCCGCTTCGTGGGTTAGCTAGATTGGCGTGTTTCCAGGCGGTCAAGGGAAGGGGGCCGCCTGCGAGGAAACATTATTAAGCATGGGGAAAGGGCGAATTCGCCGCCCCGTCACACAGGGAGGAACTACGCATTATGAAGAGAAGAACCTTCATCGCCACGGCCGGTCTTGGCGCCGCGGCGGCAGCCACGACGATCGCCGCCCCCGCCATCGCGCAGAGCGCGCCGGAGATCAAGTGGCGCCTGACCTCCAGCTTCCCCAAGAGCCTGGACACGATCTACGGCGCGGCGGAAACCTTCAGCAAATACATCGCCGACGCGACCGACAACAAGTTCCAGATCCAGGTCTTCCCGGCGGGCGAGATCGCCCCGGGCCTCGAAGCCGCCAACGAGGTCGGCAAGGGCTCGATCGAGATGTGCCACACCGCGACCTACTACTACTGGGGCAAGGATCCGACCTTCGCCTTCGGCACCGCGGTGCCGTTCGGCCTCAATGCCCGGATGCAGAACGCCTGGATGTATTTCGGCGGCGGCATCGACCTGATGAACGAGTTCTGGGGCGCTCACAACCTGGTCGGCTTCCCTTGCGGCAACACCGGCGCCCAGATGGGCGGCTGGTTCCGCAAGGAGATCAAGTCGGTCGCCGACCTCAACGGCGTGAAGATGCGCATCGGTGGCTTCGGCGGCAAGGTCATCTCCAAGCTCGGCGTGGTGCCGCAGCAGATCGCCGGCGGCGACATCTACCCGGCGCTTGAGAAGGGCACCATCGACGCGGCCGAATGGGTCGGCCCCTATGACGACGAGAAGCTCGGCTTCAACAAGGTGGCGCCGTTCTACTACTACCCCGGCTGGTGGGAAGGCGGGGCCATGCTCCATGTCATGGTCAACTCCGCCAAGTGGGCGGAACTGCCGAAGACCTATCAGTCGCTGGTCCTGTCGGCGAGCCAGGCGGCGAACTGCGACATGCTGGCGAAATACGACGCCCGCAATCCGGAGGCGGTGAAGAAGCTCGTCGCCGGCGGCGCCAAGCTGCGTCCCTATCCGCAGGATGTGATGGAAGCGGCCTTCAACGCGGCCAAGGACACCTATGCCGAGATGTCGGCCAGCAACGCGCCGTTCAAGAAGATCCACGACGCGATGATGGCGTTCCGCGCCGACCAGTACCTGTGGCTGCAGGTGTCGGAGAGCACCTACGACACCTTCATGATGGGCCAGCAGCGCAAGAAGATGCTGTAGAGCTTCATCCCAACGCGATGCGAAAGGGCCCCGGCGACGGGGCCCTTTCCGTTACTGCTGCTGCTCCTGCTGCGGCTGCTCGGTGCCGAAATCCGGTGGCGTGTTGAGATCGAATTCCGGCGGCGGTGCGACGCCCCCGTCGCCGCCTTCGCCGCCGATCGGCGGCAGCTCGATCTCGATGGTCGAGGGATCGACCGCCGGCCCGCGATCCGGGATCGACAGGCTGGGGAAAGCCAGCAGCACGCCGATCATGACGATCTGCAGCCCGATGAAGGCGATGCCGCCGCGGTAGATCTGCCCGGTGCTGACCCCCGCGATGGTGCGGCCGGTGACCTTGTCGAACCAGGGCGCGCTCGGCGCGATGGAGCGCATGTAGAACAGGGCGAAGCCGAAGGGTGGCGTCAGGAAGCTGGTCTGCATGTTCATCGCCAGCACCACGCCGAACCAGACCAGGTCGATGCCGAACTTGTCGGCGACCGGCGCCAGCAGCGGGATGACGATGAAGGCGATCTCGAAGAAATCGATGAAACAGCCGAGGATGAAGACCAGGACGTTGACGGCGATGAGGAAGCCCCATTCCCCGCCCGGCAGGCTGGTGAACAGCTCCTCCACCCAGACATGGCCGTTGATGCCGTAGAAGGTGAGCGAGAAGACCCGCGACCCGATCAGGATGAAGAGCACGAAGCAGGCCAGCCGCGTGGTCGCCTCCAGCGCGTCGCTCATGGTCTTGAAGTCCAGGCGCCGCTTGGCGAAGGCCAGCAGCAGGGCACCGCTGGCCCCCATGGCCCCGCCCTCCGTCGGTGTCGCGATGCCGAGGAAGATGGTGCCGAGCACCAGGAAGATCAGCGCCAGCGGTGGAATCAGCACGATGATCACCTGCTGGGCGAGGCGCGACAGCAAGGACATGCCGAGCAGCCTGGTCGCCACCGCGATGCCGTAGACGAGGGCGACGGCGATGGTCGCCGCCCAGATCCCGGCGCCGTTCTCCATCGCCGGCAAGAGCAGATAATAGACGCCGACTCCGACCGCGACGCCGATCAGCAGCGTCACCAGCAGCGATGCCACGCCGCTGCCGAGCGTCCGCGCTTCCGCCGGCAAGGCCGGGGCGGCGTTTGGCCGGACGATGGTGACGAACAGGACATAGCCGCAATAGGCCGCGGTCAGGATCAGGCCGGGGATCAGTGCGCCGGCATACATGTCGCCGACCGAACGGCCCAGCTGATCGGCCAGCACGATCAGGACCAGGGAGGGCGGGATGATCTGCGCCAGCGTGCCGGAGGCGGTGATGACGCCGGTCGCCAGCGGCCGGTCATACCCGTAGCGCAGCATGATGGGCAGCGAGATCAGCCCCATGGCGATGACCGAGGCCGCGACCACGCCGGTGGTCGCCGCCAGCAGCGCGCCGACCAGCACCACGGCATAGGCAAGACCACCGCGGATCGGCCCGAACAATTGGCCGATGGTGTCGAGCAGGTCCTCGGCCATCCCGGATTTCTCCAGGATGATGCCCATGAAAGTGAAAAAGGGAATCGCCAGCAGCGTGTCGTTGCGCATCACGTCGAGGATGCGCGCGGGCAAGGTCTGCAGCAGCGGCCAGGACAGCCGGATGTCGTCCGAATAAGGCGACAGTTCGACCGCGATGAAGAAGAAGAACAGGCCGTTCGCCGCCAGCGAGAACGCCACCGGATAGCCCAGCAGCAGGAACACGATCAGCGACGCGAACATGATCGGCGCGAGGTTGTGGGCGATGAGTTCGATCATTCGGGCCGCCCCTCATGCACGCCGACATTTCCGCCCTGGTGGACGCCGAGATCCTCGGGCCGCAGGCCGTGTTGCGGCTCGGGCTCCGGGTCCTGCAGGGTGCCGGTCAGATAGCCGACCCGCTTGATCACTTCCGAGACCACCTGCAGCAGCAGCAGGCTGAACCCGGCGACGATGAACAGCTTGGACGGCCAGATGATGAGGCCACCGGCATTGGAGGAGACTTCCCCGTCGCGGTAGGATTCCCAGAAGAACGGCCCGCCCAGCCAGATCATCACCAGGACGAAGGGCAGCAGCATCACCAGGTGGCAGACCAGGTCGATCCATTCGCGCGTGCGCTTGGAAAGCCGGCTGGAGACCACGTCGATGCGGACATGGGCGTTGCGCTGCAGCGCATAGGCGGCGGCCAGCATGAAAACGGCGCCGAACAGGTACCATTGCAGTTCCAGCCAGGAATTCGAGCTGACATCGAAGGCCTTGCGGATAACGGCGTTGACGGCGCTGACCACGACCGCGGCCAGGATCAGCCAGCGGATGTGATAGCCGATGAAGCCGGTCACCGCGTCGATGGCGCGGCTGACGGCGAGAAGCATGGACACGGACTGACCTCCCTGCGAGGCATCCCCGTTATGCGGGGTTTTCGTTGACACCGAATCTACGTGAATTCCCACGTAGAACAAGGCTTTATCGCAATTGACATGTTCCGGCGGCCGGATTCCCGGGATTTCCCGCGGCGAATCGGCCGGCGGGCCGGCCGACCGGCAATCGCCCAAGGGTCTCGCCGACCGGGCAGGCGGCGCCAAGCCCTCCGAAAGTCGGGGTGGCGCCGCGGCCCGAGGTCCGGGCGAGCGCGCAAGTGTTTGAACGCCTTGAAGGTTTTGCGCGCAGCCGGGTCTTGCTGGGGCTCCGGCCGTCGAGTATGTTGGCCGCCGATCGACCGGCCGCCGCGGCGGCCGGTATCCAGGCACCCGTAGCTCAGCTGGATAGAGCGCTGCCCTCCGAAGGCAGAGGTCGTGAGTTCGAATCTCGCCGGGTGCGCCACTCCTGCCGATACCTGGAAGCAGCGGAGCAATTTCGGCTCCTGCCCGTTTTCGCCCGCTCGACGTGCTACCCGGTCGACGTGCGACCCGGTCGGCGTGCTAAATGCGCGCGTTTGAACTCTGCGCATCCTCGCGGCGCAGATCAGCAGGAGATTGGACATGCCACCGCGCCCGGAAACCAAAATCCGCATCGGAATCGGCGGCTGGACCTATGAGCCGTGGCGCGGCGTGTTCTATCCCAAGGACCTGACCCAGAAGCGCGAGCTGGAATATGCCAGCCGCAAGCTGACCTCGATCGAGATCAACGGTACCTTCTACGGTTCGCAGAAGCCGGAGAGCTTCGCCAAATGGCATGACGAGGCGCCGGACGACTTCGTCTTCGCGCTGAAGGGGCCGCGCTTCGCCACCAACCGGCGGGTGCTGGCCGAGGCCGGATCGTCCATCGAGCGATTCTTCGCCAGCGGCGTTCTCGAACTCAAGGACAAGCTCGGTCCCATCAACTGGCAGTTCGCGCCGACCAAGAAATTCGACCCTGCGGATTTCGAAGGCTTCCTGAAGCTGCTGCCGAAGGCGATCGACGGCCGGCCGATCCGCCACGCCCTCGAAGTGCGCCATGACAGCTTCCGCGCGCCCGACTTCGTCGCCCTCGCCCGGGAATACGGCGCCGCCATCGTCGTCGCCGGCGATTCGCAATACCCGCAGATCGCCGATGTCACCGCGCCCTTCGTCTATGCCCGCATCATGGGCACCGATGAGAAGCAGAAGCTCGGCTACGCCCCCAAGGCCCTCGAGGCCTGGGTGAAACGGGCGCAGGATTGGGCCAAGGGCGGGGCGCCCGGCGACCTGGACACCGTCTTGCCCCGGAAGCCGCAGAAGACCGCGCGCAACGTCTTCCTCTACGTCATCAGCGGCTTCAAGGCACGCAACCCCGCGGCCGCCATGGCGATGATCGGGCGCCTCGGCTGACACCGCCGCAAACGCCCGGAAATCGGCCCTTTCCGCAGCCAAACGATGCGGAATCGGTTGCGCTTTTCCGCCTGCGCCCTACTCTCACCTGCACGACCGACGAGCGTGGAAGGGGTGCGTCATGAAGGTGGTCATCACCGGCGGGGCCGGCTTTATCGGGGTCCAGCTGGCGCGCCGCCTGACCCAGCTTGGCGCCCTCACCGGGCCCTCCGGAAAGCCGGAGAAGATCGACGCCATCACCTGCTTCGACGTCGTGGCGCCGGAGAAGCCGTTCGCCGGCCTGGATGCGCGCACGCAATTCGTCGCCGGGGAGATTGCCGACCGCGCCACGGTCGCGAAGCTGTTCGACCGGCCGGACCTGTCGGTGTTCCACCTCGCCTCGGTGGTAAGCGGCGGCGGCGAGCTGGATTTCGACCTCGCCATGCGGGTCAACCTCGACGGCAACCTGCACGTGCTCGAATCCGCCCGCGCGCTCGGCAGCAGGCCGCGCGTCGTCTTCGCCAGCTCGATCGCGGTCTTCGGCGGCAAGGCGATGCCGAAGCAGGTCGGCGACGACACCAAGCAGGTGCCGCAGACCACCTACGGCATGACCAAGGCGATCGGCGAATTGCTGGTCAACGACTATTCGCGCAAGGGCTTCCTCGACGGCCGCTCGGCCCGCCTGCCGACCGTCATCATCCGCCCCGGAAAACCGAACAAGGCCGCCTCCAGCTTCGCCAGCGGCGTGTTCCGCGAGCCGCTCAATGGCCAGCCTTGCGCGCTGCCCGTGGGCTACGACGCGGTGATGCCGCTCGCCGGCTACCGCACCATCGTCGAGGGTTTCATCCGGCTGCACGAGGTCGACGGCGCCGCGCTCGGCGAGGACCGCGCCGTCAGCCTGCCCTCGCTCGACGTCACCGTCGGCGACATGGTGGCGGGACTGAAGCGCGTCGCCGGCAACCGCCATCTGGGCGAGATCACGGTGGAAAAGGACCCGGCCATCGAGCGCATCGTCGCCACCTGGCCCACCGGCACGCACTACGAGCGCGCGTTGAAGCTGGGATTGCCCAAGGACCCGGATCTCGATTCCATCATCAAGGCCTATATCGAGGATTTCCTGGGGGCGTAGGGCCGACTCTCTCATTTTCGTCATGGTCGTGCCTGGCACGACCACCCACGAGTTTGTTTGCCCCAACGCGACCTGGCCCAGAGACACTCATGGGTGGTCGGACCAAGTCCGACCATGACGATAGAGGGTGGTTTGCGAGGGTGATCTACGGATTGGGAAACCGCTTCCTGAGTTCCGCAACCTGCTCCGGCGTGAGGTAGCGCGTCGGGCGGCCGTGCAAGAGCAGATAGAGCCGCGCGGTCTCCTCCAGTTCCTCGATCGCATTGACGGCGGCGCTCAGGGAAGAGCCAGCGACGACCGGCCCGTGATTGGCGAGCAGCACGGCGGAGTGCTTCGCCGCGACCCTGCCGACCGCGTCGCCCAGCGCGGGGTCGCCGGGCGCGAAATAGGGGATGAGCGGCAGCTTGCCCACCCGCATCACGTAATAGGCGGTGATCGGCGGCAGCACGTCATCCGGATCGATGCCGTCGAGGCAGGAAACCGCGACCGAATGGGTCGAATGCAGGTGCACCACCGCGCCCGCACCTGCGCGCTCGCGGTACATCGCCAGATGCAGGAAGCTCTCCTTGGTCGGCGCGTCGCCGGAGACGTGATTGCCGTTGTCGTCCAGCCTGGACAACCGCGCCGGATCGAGATCGCCCAGCGCAACATTGGTCGGCGACATCAGCCAGCCACCCTCGATCCGCACGCTCAGATTCCCGGAACTGCCGAAGGTCAGCCGCCGCGCGAACATCGAGCGGCCGAGGCTGACCAGGCTGTCACGCGCCTTGCTGTCGCTCATTTGAGCATCCCGATCGCCTTGAGGAAGAAATCCGTGCCGCCGAAATTGCCGGACTTGAGCGCCAGCGCCAGGGGCGGATCGGTCAGCGCCAGGGTCGCCGGCACGCCGGGATCGATCTGCGCGCCGATGCGCAGCGCGCGGATGCCGAGCGCCTGCACCACCGCGCCGGAGGTCTCGCCGCCGGCGACGACGAGGCGGCGCAGGCCGCCTTGCACCAGCGCCTTGGCGATTGCCGCCAGGGCTTGTTCCACCAACGCGCCGGCGCGCTCCCGCCCCAGCGCCGCTTGCGTCGATCTCACCTCTTCCGGCGGCGCGCTGGCATAGATCAGCACCGGCCCCTTCGCCATCTGCTCGCGCGCCCAGGCGACCGCCTCCGCCACCGCGTCCGCGCCGCGTTCGGCCAGGATCAGCGGATCGAGGCGCCGTGCTGGATGCGTCGCCTGCATGCGGGCGATCTGCGCCAGCGTCGCCGGCGAGCAGCTGCCGGAGAGCACGGCCGCCGGCCCGCCCAGCGCGGGGAAGGATTCCACCGCCCCGCGCTTCGCCAGCAGGCCGGCGCGGCGGAAATTCTCCGGCAGCCCCATCGCCGCACCCGAGCCACCGGTCGCCAAGGGCAGGTCGGCGCAGGCGGCACCGAGATCGCGCAGGTGGACATCGTCGAGCGCATCGATGACCGCATAGGCAACGCCGCGAGCCTGCAGCGCGGCCAGATCGCGGCCGATCGCTTCCGCCCCCTGGGCCACGACCCGATGCGGCACCAGATCGACCTGGCCCTTGCTCTGCCGCGCCATCACCCGCACCAGGTTGGCGTCGGTCATCGGGGTGAGCGGATGGTTGCGCATCGGCGAGTCCGACAGCAATTGCGCGCCGACGAAGAGGTGGCCCTGGTAGATGGTGCGGCCGTTCTCGGGGAAAGCCGGGCAGACCGGCGCGATGCCGGCGCCGAGATCGGCACGCAGCGCGTCCGCCACCGGGCCGATATTGCCCTGGTCGGTGGAATCGAAGGTCGAGCAGTATTTGAAGAAGATCTGCCGCGCGCCGTGCCGCCGCAGCCAGCGGCAGGCGGCGAGCGACTCCGCCACCGCTTCCGCCACCGGCGCGGTCCGCGACTTCAGCGCCACGACGATGGCATCGGCTTCCGGCGCCGGCAGGTCGTCATCGGGCGCGCCGATCACCTGCACCACCCGCATGCCGTTGCGCACCAGCGTGCTGCCCAGGTCGGTGGCGCCGGTGAAATCGTCAGCGATGCAGCCGAGCAGCAACCCGGAATCGGTTCTCGTCACCCCGCGGCACTCACCCGCGCGACGGCATAGGGTGGCAATTTGACGGTACCGACCTTCTTCAGCGCCTTGCCGCCCTTGGCGAAGAACCCGGCATCGGCCGTGGCGGCGACAAAGCTCGCCTCGTCCAGCTGATGCAGCATCGCCTTGCCGGTGAAGCCCGACACGCGCGCGACCTGCTCGGCACCGGTGAGGTTGGCGAGCCACAGGACCGGCCCGGCCTTGCCACGATAGGAAAGCGCCGCGACCTTGCCGGGCGCCGCCGACTTGGCCGCCAGCAGCTTGCCGCCCGATGCGGCGGCGAGGCCGGCGATGACGTGATAGAGCGGATAGACCGCCGCGCCCTGGACCTCGTCGAAATAGGGCTGTGGGAAGCCGGCCTTGCGATAGATCAGCCCGGCCGGACCGGTCGCCGCACTCAACGATACCGCGGCGAGGCCGCCGGCGGCGAAGGCCGCGACGTAGCCGAGATTCCAGGCCGCACCGAACAGGCCGCGCTGGCGCGGGTCCATGTCGGCGAGGCAGATGCGGTTGTTGCCCGGGTTATCGGCGGTCGACGCACCGTAGGGATTGCGCCGCGCCGCGATGGCGCTGGGTCCCACCCAATAGGCCTTGCCGCCGCTGAGCGCCTTGGCCGACTGGATGACATAGGGCAGCGCCTCCAGCGTCTCCATGACCGAGACGTCGTCGGCCGCGTGCACGATGGGCGAGGTGGTGTGGGTGATGAAATCGAGCAGTTCCGCCGGCGGGCGCTTGCGGTTGAACTCGGTGAAGAACACATAGGTGCCGCCGCCCAGCCTCACGCCGGGAAAGGCGATCCGCGCGGCCTTGTAGATCTCCTCCAAGGTGGGCCCGTCGGGGGCCTTGCTGCCCGGCAGCACCCCGCGCAGATCCATGGCCGGCGAGACGGCGATGGCGGCCGGCACCAGCCCGGCCCGTGCCACCGCCTGGGCGATCGGCGCCAGCTCCGCCGCCGGCGCCTGGCGTCCGGGGAGGATGATCTCCAGGGTCACGTCGCAGCCGGTCGCCTTGGCCAGGCGCTGGTAGGTGGCGAGCGTGTTGGGCAGGCCCGGCTGGCGGCCATCGGCCTCGCAGACCAGGTGCCGGGGTGCGGCCTGGCGGATCAGCGCGGCCTGGGCCAGCGCGTGTTCCGCTTCCGCCGCGGGAATGCCGATGCCGATCGCCGGCATCGTGCCGGCCGGGCGGCCGAGCGCGATATCCACCGGCTTGGCCTTGCCCGCCACCTTGGCCTTCGGCAGCTTGCCGTCGAAACTGAGACGCACCGATTGCTTGAACTCGACCCCGCGCTGCAGCGTGTAGGGCCAGGGCAAGGCCAGCGGCCGCACATAGGTCTTGAAGGAGGCATCGGTCCAGTTGCGGTGATCCTCCATCTCGAAGGTGTCGCCCTCCATGCGGCAGGTGGCGAAGATGCCGGGCGCCACTTTGTGCTTCAGCGCGCGGATCTCGTAGAAGGGCTGGATCGGGTTGACGATGGCCGGGAACTTGTCCTTCACCTTGCGGCCGTCGACATGCTCCACCTCGACCGGAAAGCCGGCAACCCCGGTCAGCGGATGCAGCACGATGAAGCCGGTGCGGTTGGTGAGGAAGTCGGATTCCGGCCGCGCCGTCGCGGCGAACAGCAGCTCGCCCTCGCGGCAGGTGATCTCGGCGCGATAGGCGATGGCGCGCTTGGCATCGGCGCAGCGCGCATCGTAGCTGACGCTGAACTCGCTCTTGCCCTGCTTGATCTTCAGGTTGCTGATCACGGGGTTGAAGGTGCCCCAGTTCTCGTCGCGCACCAGGAAGGCGATGGTGCGCAGCACCTCCGTCTCGCCCAGCTTGATGTAGCGCAGCGCGCCGTTGTCGAAGACGGCGGAGACGGGTCCGGCGGTGAGCGTGCGGACCTTTGGTTCCGGCACCTCGGTGCCGAACAGCTTGATGGCGCGCTTCGGTTGCCTGGCTGCCATGGCGATCTCCCCCTCTCGCTCAGATCACCCGGTTGGTCTCCGGGTCGATCAGCACTGCCCGAGTCATATCCAAATCCACGTCGATTTGCTCGCCCGGCCGCTGCACCGCATGGGACTCAAGCTCCGCCACGCTCGGCACGCCGCCCAGCGGGAAGGTAATATAGGCGCGCGAACCGGTCGGCTGCACCAGTTCCACCGTCACCCCGATGCGGTGATGGCCGGGCCGCGATCCGCCATTGGCCCGGGTCACGTATTGCGGCCGCAGGCCCAGGAAGACGGGCCGCCCCTCCGCCGCCCCCGCGGGCACCCGGCCGTCGGGCAAGGCGAGGCCGGCGCCGTCGGCGAGGCGCACCGACCAGCCGGCGCCGGCCCGGGCCAGCTGCGCCGGGATGAAGTTCATCTGCGGCGAACCAAGGAAGCCGGCCACGAAGCGGGTGGCGGGCCGCTCGAACAGGTCGAGCGGGGTGCCGGCCTGCTCGATCCGGCCGTCGCGCAGCAGCACGATGCGGTCGGCCAGGGTCATCGCCTCGATCTGGTCGTGGGTCACGTAGATCATCGTGGTGCCCAGTTCCTGGTGCAGGCGCTTGATCTCGCTGCGCATCTCGTCGCGCAGCTGAGCGTCGAGGTTGCTCAAGGGTTCGTCGAACAGAAACAGCGTGGCATTGCGCACGATGGCGCGGCCGATGGCGACCCTCTGGCGCTGGCCGCCCGACAGCTGCCGTGGCAGGCGCTCGAGCAGCTGGGTGATGCCCAGCATGTCGGCTGCGCGCTTCACCCTTGCCTCGATCTCCGCCTGCGGCGTCTTGCGCGCGCGCAGGCCGAAAGCGATGTTCTCGAATACGTTCATGTAGGGATAGAGCGCGTAGTTCTGGAACACCATGGCGATGTTGCGGTCGCGCGGGCGGACATAGTTCACCACCTGGCCGCCGATCTCGATGGTGCCGCCATCCGGCGTCTCCAGCCCGGCGATGGTCCTGAGCAGGGTCGACTTGCCGCAGCCGGAGGGGCCGACCAGCACGGTGAACTCACCAGCCGCGACCTCCAGGTCGATGCCGCGCACCGCCGGCACGCCGCCATAGCTCTTGACCAGCTTGGTGATCTTCAGATCCGACATGACTTCACCCCTTGACCGCGCCCATGGAGATGCCGCGCACCAGGTAGCGCTGCAGCGTCGCCACGGCGAAGAAGACCGGAATGGTGCCCAGCACCGACATGGCCGCGATCTTGGCCCAGAAATTCGACTGGCCGCCGAAATAATGCGTCACCTGCACCGTGTAGGTGACGACCTCGGTCCGCGTCAGCACCAGGGCGAAGATGAAATCGTTCCAGGCGAAGACGAAGGTGAAGACCGCGGTGGCGAACAGGCCGGAGCGCACCATGGGGAAGACCACCTTCCACAACACTTCCCAGCGCGTGCAGCCGTCGACCAGCGCGCTTTCCTCCAGCTCCAGCGGCAAATCCTCGATGTAGCCACGCATCATCCAGATCACGTAGGGCAGGCTGAAGGCGGTGTAGAGGATGATGAGGCCATGATAGGAATCAACCCAGCCGAAGAACACGTAGAGCAGGAAGATGGGGAACACGATGGCGATGGGCGGCATCATGCGCTGCGAGATGATCCACACCGCCAGGTTCTCGCCGCCGGTCTTGAAGCGCACGAGGCTGTAGGCGCAGATGGTGCCGAGCACCATGGCGATCACGGTACTGACCCCCGCCAGGATCAGGCTGTTCCACACCGTCTCGGCATCGCCGTCCTTGAACAGCACGCCGTAATTGGCGAACTGGATGCTCTTCGGGTACCAGACCGGAGGGAAGGCGAAGATTTCGTCCGGCGTCTTGAACGAGATGATGAACAACCAGTAGACCGGAAAGACGAAGAACAGCGTCAGCGCAAGGGCCGCCAGGTAGCGCAGGGCGAGCACGGTTCCAGGACGGCGGAAGAACGGCATCTCAGCGCTCATTTGGCCAGCCCCATGCGCCGGATCGCCCAGGTGACCAGCACGGTCAGCAGCGCGATCACCAGGAAGGCGATGGCCGCGGTGTAGCTGCTCTCGAACTGCTGGAAGCCCTGGACATAGGCATAGATCGAGATGGTCTCGGTCATCGTGCCGGGGCCGCCCATGGTCAACGCCCAGATGATGTCGAAGATGCGCACCAGGTCCAGGCCGCGGATCAGGATGGCGACCGCCATCACCGGCCAGATCGATGGCAGCACGATCTTGAAGAAGGTGCGCCAATATCCGGCACCGTCGATCTCCGCCGCCTCGGTCAGCGACTTGTCCACGTTGGAGAGCGCCGCCAGCAGGATCAGGAACATGAACGGCGTCCACTGCCAGATCTCGCAGAGCAGAATCGCCGGGTAGACCAGGGTGGGCTGGATGGTCCACAGCAGCGTCTCCGGCTGGCCGGCGAACCAGCTGATGACCTGGTTGATCGGGCCGTAGCGGTTGTCGAACAGCAGCCGCCAGGTGGCGCCGGCGACGATCGGCGAGATGATGGTGGGCAGCACCAACAGCGAGACGAAGATCTGCCGCCCCGGCAGGCGCTCCAGGAACAGCTGCGCCATCAGCATGCCGAGGACGAGTTCCAGCGGCAGGGCGATGACGGTGATGATCAGGGTGTGCAGCAGCGCTCCCCACAGCCGCGCGTCCTTGAACAGCGCCTTGTAGTTGGCGAGCCCGGCGAAGGAGGTGTCGACTTCCAGCATGGTGATGCTCTGGAAACTCACCACCAGCGAATAGATCAGCGGAAACAGGCCCACCAGCAGCAGCAGGAAGATGGCCGGCGCGATGATCCAGTATTTGAAATGGCGGTCGGGAGCATGGCCGGGCAGGACGAGTCCGCCCGCTCCGCCCGACGCGATGGCCGAAACCGTCTGCTGCGTCATGCCGCGCGTATTCCCCTGCACTCCGCCGTCATCGGCTGCCCCGCCGGGCCCGACTTGCGGTCGGACCGGGCGGGGCGTCGATGTTGGGCGGTCGACCGGCTCCGCTTACTGCGGATAGGCGCCGGACTTCGCTGCCCAAGCCTGATACACGGCCTTCTGCTTGTCGACCCCGATCTTGTCGGTGATCGCGTCCCATTCGGCCGCGGCGGCGTCGGCGATGGCCTTCGGGTCCTCGCCGGCCCACAGCTTGCTGATCATCTGGCGCAAGACCTCCTCATACTTGTCGGTCTGCAGCAGCGACAGGTCGAGCAGGCCGGTCTTGGCCCCCTCGCCCAGAGCCGCCAGGTAGTCCTTCGCGTCGGGCCACTTGGCGAGGTATTCCGGGCTGGTGAAGTGCGAATCCCGGAACGGATCGCGCAGGGCATAGGGCAGCTGCACGCGCTGCATGGAGATGTCCTCGCTGTTCAGCCACTGGATGAACAGATAGGCCGCATCCTTGTTCTTGCTCTTGGACGCGACCGACAGCGCGAAGCCGGCGGCGAGTTCCGGGTGGCCTCCCGGCGGCAGGGCATAGCCGACCTTGCCGGCGATGGTGGACTTCGGCACCCAGCTGAGCACTTCCTGGTCGGTGCCGTAGCCGGCGGCCCAGCGGCCGTAGGGCGGCCAGGAGATGGTCATCGCCGACTGGCCCTGGAGGAAGGCGGCCAGGTTCTCGACGAAGCCGAACTGCTCGACTCCCGGCGGCATGAACTTGTTCTCGTTCCGCATGTCGGTGAGGACCTTCACGCCGACGTCGCTGTTGATCGTCGCCTTCATGGTGTCGGCGTCGAAGAACTTGCCGCCCTCGTTGCGGAAGCGCTCCTGGAACATGAACATCGTATAGGGCGGCTGGCGGAAGAAGGCCGCGCCATAGGTGTTCGGCGCCAGCTTGTCGGTCAGGAACTGGCCGACCTCGTCGAATTCCGCCCAGGTCTTCGGCGGGGCGAGATCGTGGCCGGTCTTCTCCTTGAACTCCGCCTGCAGCTTCGGATCGCCGAAGATGTCCTTGCGGTAGTACATGATGAAGACGTCGCCGTCGTCCGGGAAGCCGAAGATCTTGTCGCCGACCTTCATCTGGTTGTCGCGATAGGTCGGCGCGATCTTCTGCAGCTCGTCGGCATAGCCGTATTTGGCGACGTAGTCGTCGAGCGGTTCCAGCGCGCCGGCATTGGCGAGGTCCGGCATCCAGGCGGGAATGACGTTGAGCGCGTCATAGGCGCCGGCGCCGGAGCGGTAGTCCTGCATGATCTTGGTGAACATCTCGGCGGTCGCCACTTCGACGACCTTCACCTTGATGCCGGTCAGCTCTTCCCATTTCGGCCCGGAGAAGTTCAGCGGATCGAGCGCCTGCAGGCCCGCTTCCCAGACGATGGTGATCTCCGTTCCCTTGTATTTCTGGGCCTCCTTCACGGCGATTTCCGCCGCGCTCTCGGCCCAGGCAGTCGACGCCATCGAGATCGCCAGACCGGCGATGGCGGCGACACCTGCCATTCCCTTGATCAGCCTCATTGTATCCTCCCGATTGCGGCAATGACTTGCGGCCATCGCCTTGTTCTTCCGGTCTCCGGATTCTCGCATCCGCCGCCGGAATTCCCTGGTGCCTGTGCGCGGGTCAGCCGCCGAAGCGGGCGCGATAGGCCTCCAATCTGCTCTTGAACTTCGCCTGCTCGAGCACCTCGCGATTGACGACGCCGCGCGGCACCCGTCCGTGCTGGATGTCGAGCGCGGCCTTCACGTCGGCCGCACCGTTGCCGGCGAAGCACTGGTCGGTCCAGCACAGGGCGTGCGGCGTCAGGATGGTGTTGTCGAGCTTCAGGATCGGATCGTCCGGCTCCGGCGGCTCCTTCTCCAGCACGTCGAGGCCGGCCCCGGCGATGCGGCGCTCCTGAAGCACCTTGGTCAATGCCTTCTGGTCGACGATGGGCCCGCGCGCGGTGTTAATCAGGAACGCCGTCGGCTTCATCAGCGCCAGCCGCTCGGCATTCACCAGGCCGGTGGTTTCCTTCGACAGCGGGCAGTTGACGCAGAGCACATCGGCGCGGCGGAAGACGTCCTCCAGGCCGACCAGCTCGATGCCGAGCTCCGCCGCGACAGCCCTGTCGGCAAAGGGATCGTGGGCGATGAACTTCATGTCGAAGGGCCTCGCCATGCGGAACATCTCGGCACCGATATTGCCGATGCCGATGGAGCCGAGCGTACGCCCGACCAGGCCGATGCCCATGTGGTCGACCCGCTTGTTGAAGGCCTCGGGCCCGGAGCGGGTGAGCTTGTCCTTGATCAGCAGCTTGCCGGTCAGCGCCAGCATCATGGCGATGATGGAGACCGCCACCGGCCGGCGCACGCCGTCCGGCGTGATGCAGAGCGGGATGCCCGCCTCGGTGCAGGCCGGCACGTCGACCGTGTCATAGCCGACGCCGAAGCGCGCCACGACCGAGAGCCGCCCGTTCGGATGGATGCTGTCGCGGCCGAAGCGCGGCATCAGCAGGATCAGCGCGTCGATATCGGCAACCTGCTCGGCCCGGATCGGATTGGCGTTTTCCAGATAGACCATCTCGACGCCGGGTGCCGCCTGCAGCGGCGCCAGGTCGAAATCGGGGAAGGTCGGCGACCCGTCCGCCTTCCTGAAGTCGCCCGACAGGGCCACGCGGAACTTGTCGGCCATGGTCGTGCCCTACCGCTTCTTGCAGCCGGCGCGCAATTCGTTCACCGCCTGGGTCAGCGCGTTCTGCAGCACCCAGACGTCGCCGGAATAGCAGATGAAGTCGAAGCCCCACTTGTTGTAGGCGATGCCGGTCTCGACATTCGGCACCAGGCGGCCCAGCGCCTTCCGGTGCTTCTTGCAGGCGGCGACCACGGTATCGATCGCCTTGGTGAAGATCGGGTTGGTGAACTCGCCGGGAATGCCGAGCGATACCGAGAGGTCGAAATGCCCGACCCACAGGCAATCGACGCCCGGCGTGCCGGCGATGGCGTCGGCGTTCTTCACGCCTTCCGCGGTCTCGATCTGGCAGAACAACGTGGTGCGCTTGTTGGCGGCGGCGAGCTTCTTGGGCACCGGGCCGGCGGTGTAGTTGTCATGCGCCACGCCCAGCGCCACGCCGCGCAGGCCCTCGGGATGGTATTTCATGCAATCCAGGATGTGGCGCGCCTCCTTGGCGTTGCCGACCATGGGCAGCATGATCCCTTCGGCGCCCATGTCGCAGGCGCGCGCGATGTGGTGGTATTCCTTCGACGGCACGCGGACGATGGGCGCGATCCCGGCGGCCTCGAAATAGCGCATCGCGCTCTTGACCGTCTCGTAGCCGAAGCCGGAATGCTCGAGGTCGAACAGCACGAACTCGCAGCCGGCATTCTTCATGATGTGGCCGATGCCGGGCGTCGCGAACTCGACGATGAAATGCCCGAGCTTCAAAGCGCGGGTCCGCGCCATCGCCCTCAATGTGTTCGCCATACTCATCCTCCCCTGTCGAATTTTCCTGCCCGGCTTT
This sequence comes from Dongiaceae bacterium, assembly GCA_044226685.1. Taxonomy (GTDB): domain Bacteria; phylum Pseudomonadota; class Alphaproteobacteria; order Dongiales; family Dongiaceae; genus Dongia_A. The sequence goes on along the minus strand of JBGAGP010000010.1, from coordinate 44,011 downwards.
TCCATCCGGGGCCGCGCCGTTCAGGCGGCGGTGCCTTCACATGCCAGCGCGTATTCCTTCACCACCTTGTCCGCGACCAGCGGCGCGCTTTGCGCGTTGAAAACCGCGAAGTGCGGCGTCTTCACATGCGCCTCGAACGCCCCGCGGTCGTCGTAGATCTCGTAGAGCAGGACATGGTCGGGATCCTGGTCCGACGTCAGCACGTCGAAGCGCCGGCAGCCCGGCTCGTCGCGGCAGGAGGCGCGGGCGTTCTCGTCCATCAACCGGCGGAACGCGGCCATCTTGCCGCTGTGGATTCTGAACTCCACGACGATGACGAAGGGGCTCACGATTCGCCCCCCTTCATCCGCCAATAGAGGTCGGCGACGTCGTCCAGGTGCGCGCGGATCACCTGCTCGGCGCGGTCGGGGTCGCGCGCGGCGATCGCCTCGTAGATCTGGGCGTGGAAGTCGTAGGCGGTCTCGTTGGCGCCCGGATACATCAGGGTGACGTGGCGCTGCTCGACCAGCCATTCGGCGATCGCGGCATGGATCGCCTCGAAGATCGGGTTGCGCGGGATCATCGCCAGGACGTGGTGGAACTCGACATCGGTGCGCTCGAACTTGGCCAGGTCGCCGATCGACTTGCGGTTGGTCTCCAGCGCGTCGCGCAGCTCGGCCAGGTCCTCCGGCGTCGCGAATTCGGCGGCATAGCGGGCGAGACCGGTCTCGAAGAAGCTGCGCGCCTCCTGGAAATGGCGCACGCCGCCGGGCTCGGCCAGCAGGTAGCGCGCGGTGCCGGCGAGCGACTCGACCACCAGCTTGGGCGTCGGGCGGCTGACCCTTGCGCGCTCGCCGGAGCGCAGCTGGACCAGGCCCATTTTCTGCAGATGGAACAGGGCCTCGCGCACCGCCGGGCGGCCGACTCCGAATTCGCGCATCAGATCGCGTTCGGAGGGCAACTGGTCGCCGGCCGGGATCCCCTGGTCCCGGATGCGCTGCTCCAGGTGCTGGGCGATCTCCTCGTAGAGCTTGCGGCGGCGAATCACGGTCATTAGGCTGGTATACCTGTCATACCAGTGGGGTTCCGAACGGTAGTCCGGGTAGCCAACGGGAGTCAAACCATGAAATGCGCCCGCGGCCTGCCAGCGCCATGTCCGAGTGGAGCGGTAGGATGAATTCGGCAACTGACAAGGATACAGATCGGCTGGCGGAAGCCCTGGCCCGGGAAGTCCTGGCGGCGACGGACGACCGCCGGCAGATCGCCCCCTTCTCGTCCCGCACCGCCGGCGCGGCACTGGACCTGGCCATGGCCTACCGGGTGACCGCGGCGCTGCGCCGGCTCCGCCAGGCACGCGGCGAGCGGCCCATCGGGCGCAAAATCGGCTTCACCAACCGGACGATCTGGGCGGAATATGGCGTCTACGCCCCGATCTGGGGCGACATGTACGACACGACCCTGCGGCCGCTGGAACCTGGCGTGCCGGTCGACCTCGGTCCCTACCTGGAGCCGCGCCTCGAGCCGGAAATCGCCTTCGGTCTTGGCCGGGCGCCGGAGCCGGCCATGGACGAGGCGGCCCTGCTGGATTGCATCGACTGGGTCGCCCACGGCTTCGAGATCGTGCAGTCGGTGTTTCCCGGCTGGCGCTTCGCCGCCGCCGATACCGTGGCCGCCTTCGGGCTGCACGGCGCCTACCGGATCGGCCCGCGCCATCCATTGACGCCCCACACTTCGTCGACGGCGACGCGGCCCGACTGGCGCATCCGGCTGGCGCGATTCGAGATCGTGCTGGCGCGCGAGGGGGTCGAACTCGACCGCGGCAGTGCCGCCAACGTGCTCGGCGGGCCGCTCTCCGCCCTGCGTCACCTGGTCGGTTTGCTGGCGGCGGACCCGGTCAATCCGCCCCTCGCCGCCGGCGAGATCGTCACCACCGGAACGGTGACACGGGCCTTTCCGGTGGCTGCGGGAGAGGTCTGGCGCACCGAGGTCGTCGGCCTGCCCATCGCCGGCCTGGAGATCCGCTTCGCCTGAAGGCGTCAGCGCGCAATCCAGCCGAACGCCATCCAGCCGAGAACGATGGCGTTGAACGCCGCGACGAAGGGCATCGCCCGCCGCGCCAGGCCGCTCCAGCGCAACTGCGCGGTGCCGCCCAGATAGGCGACCAGCCAGAGCATCGGAAAGGTGCCGAGGGTGAACATGCCCATGCCCATCGCCGCCGCCACCGGATCGGCGGGCGCGATGGCGGCCCCGATCGCCGCATAGAGCAGGCCACAGGGCAGGAAGCCCAGCAACAGCCCGATCACGAAACCCTGCCACCCCGTCGGCTGGGCGAAGAGCGGCCGCATCCAGGCCGCCAGGCGTTCACCGATCGAACCGGCAAGGGAAGCGCCATAAGCCAATCGGCTTAGTCCACCAGTCGCTATGACGGCGAACATCACGGCAGCCAGCGCGAGCGCGAGCGCCGGAATGAAGCGGAGCTGCGAGACCTGCTGCAACAGATGCAGCGGCATCGCCAGGAGCGCCGCCAGCGCCATGTAGGTCAGCGCGCGGCCGCAATGATAGGGCGCCAGGGCGGCGCCGCGCAGACGGCGCAGCTCGCCGCTGCCCAGCGGCAACTGCGCCATCGCCGCGCCGCTCTGCGCCAGCACGAAGGGCCCGCACATGGTGGCGCAATGCGAGGCACTTCCGACCAATCCAGTCAGGAATAGTCCGATCAGAAGCGGACCATTCTCAATCGCAACGCTCCGGCAATGCGCCAGGGCCAGAGAGAGGTCTAGGAGCGGATCGTTCATTGCGGTATTCTTTTAACATACTTGGCGTACGGTTTGTCGCAGGTCGTCCTGTCGCAGTCCTGTGGAAACGCATCGCAGGTAGATTGCGGGCCGATCGGTGAGGGGTGTCGGCAATACTCATGTCAGAGTCTAGTAGCGATCCGTCGATCTCGGGAGAGGGCACGGCACAGCAGGCGATCGAGGTCGTCCTGGCGCGGCCGGTGCGCGTCATCGATGTCGAGCGTCCCTGGGTCTGGCTGCAGCTCGGCTGGCGCGATTTCGTCGCCGCACGCTCGATCAGCCTCACCTTCGGCATCATCATCGCCGTCGCCAGCCTCATCCTCGTCAGCCTGCTCTGGCAGGTCGATCTCCTCGCCTATGCCCTGCCGCTGGCCGCCGGCTTCATGTTCCTGGCGCCCGCCGTCGGCATCTGCTTCTACGACATCAGCCGGCGGCTGGAGCGCAAGGAACCGATCCACATGGAGACGGTGGCGCTGGCCTGGAAGCCGCACGCGAGCCAGATCGCCTTCATGGGCCTGGTGATGGTGTTGTTCCAGCTCGCCTGGATCCGCCTCGCCACCCTTATCTTCGCGCTGTTCTTCGGCAGCCCGGCGGCAAGCTGGGACCGTTTCCTGCAGGCGATCGTCTTTTCCACCGACGGCATCCCGTTCCTCGTGGTCGGCACGATCCTGGGCGGTATTCTGGCCGTGCTGTCCTTCGCCATCAGCGTCACCGCTTTTCCCATGCTGCTCGACCGCGATGTCGGCGCGGCCGCGGCGATTGCGACCTCCGTCCACGCGACGATGAAGAACTGGCGCGTGCTGACCGGCTGGGCGGCGCTCATCGTGCTGTTCACGGCGGCCGGCCTGGTGACCGGTTGCATCGGTCTTGCCGTCACCATGCCGTTGATCGGTCATGCAAGCTGGCACGCCTATCGCGACATGGTTGTGCACCAGGATTGAGCGGTGCGCGGTTTCGGTTGGTTTCGACACTCTGTTCCAAATTCTGGGGGTATGCGGAGGTAACATGGTTGAACTTCAGAGATGGCTCGGCGGCATCCTGCTCGGTCTTGCGGGGCTGGTCGGCCTGTATATCAGCGCACACGCGCATGACAGCGGCTTCAGCTTCTTCGGCCTGCTGCTGTCGGTCTTCAGTGTCCTCATGTTTTTCCGCCTGATCGTGCTGACGACCGAGACCGGGGAGAACCATTCATGACCACAACCGCAATGGCGGCGCCCGCGCCCGTGTACAACGAGCGCGTCGTCAAGCAGTTCATCATCGCTTCGATCTTCTGGGGGGTGGCCGCCTTCGCCGCGGGCGTCTACATCGCCCTCGAACTCGCCTTCCCGGTGCTGAACCTGGATCTGCCGTGGACGACCTTCGGCCGCCTGCGGCCGCTGCATACCTCGGCGGCGATCTTCGCCTTCGGCGGCAGCGCCCTCATCGGCTGCAGCCTCTATGTCGTGCAGCGCACCTGCCGCGCCACCCTGTTCGGCGGCCGCGGCCTCGCGGAGTTCGTGTTCTGGGGCTACCAGCTCTTCATCGTGCTGGCGGCGACCGGCTATCTCCTCGGCATCACCGAAGGCCGCGAATACGCCGAACCGGAATGGTATGTCGATATCTGGCTGACCCTGGTCTGGGTGGCGTATCTCATCGTCTTCGCCGGCACGCTGATGACGCGCCGCGAATCGCACATCTACGTGGCGAACTGGTTCTTCCTGGCCTTCATCGTCACCGTCGCGGTGCTGCACCTCGGCAACAACATCTCGATCCCGGTGTCGTTCCTGGGCGTGAAGAGCTACGCGCTGTTCTCCGGCGTGCAGGATGCGATGCTGCAATGGTGGTACGGCCACAACGCGGTGGGCTTCTTCCTCACCGCCGGCTTCCTCGGCATGATGTACTATTTCGTGCCGAAGCAGGCGAACCGGCCGATCTACTCCTACCGCCTGTCGATCGTGCATTTCTGGTCGCTGATCTTCCTCTACATCTGGGCCGGTCCGCACCACCTGCACTACACGGCGCTCCCCGATTGGGCGCAGACGCTCGGCATGACCTTCTCGATCATGCTGTGGATGCCCTCCTGGGGCGGCATGATCAACGGCCTGATGACGCTGTCGGGCGCCTGGGACAAGCTCCGCACCGATCCGGTGTTGCGCCTGCTGGTCGTCTCGGTCGGCTTCTACGGCATGTCGACCTTCGAGGGCCCGGTCATGTCGATCAAGGCGGTGAACTCGCTCAGCCACTACACCGACTGGACCATCGGCCACGTGCATTCCGGCGCGCTCGGCTGGGTCGCCATGGTGTCCTTCGGCTCCATCTACTACCTGGTGCCGGCGCTGTGGAAGCGCGAGCGGCTCTATTCGCTGCGGCTGGTCTCCTGGCACTTCTGGCTCTCCACCATCGGCATCGTGCTCTACATCACCGCGATGTGGATCTCGGGCATCATGCAGGGCCTGATGTGGCGTGCTTACGACCAGTTCGGCTTCCTCCAGTACTCCTTCGTGGAGACGGTGGCCGCCATGCACCCCTACTACGTCATCCGCGCCGGCGGTGGTGTGCTGTTCCTGCTCGGCGGGCTGATCCTTGTCTACAACGTTTGGCGCACGATCCAGGGCGACGTGAAGCAGGAGACCGCCCTGCCGAACGCGCCGGCTGCGGGTCGGGCGTGAGGGCCGCATCATGATCAAGCATGAAATCTTCGAGACCAAGACCCTGGTGCTGCTGCTCGGCATCGTCGTGACGGTGGCGATCGGCGGCCTGGTGGAGATCGTGCCGCTCTTCACCATCGGCGAGACGATCGAGAAGGTGGAGGGGGTGCGCCCCTATTCGCCGCTCGAACTTGCCGGGCGCAATATCTACATCCGCGAGGGCTGCTACACCTGCCACAGCCAGCAGGTGCGCCCCTTCCGGGACGAGACCGAGCGCTACGGCCATTACAGCCTGGCGGCGGAGAGCATGTATGACCATCCGTTCCAGTGGGGCTCCAAGCGCACCGGGCCGGACCTGGCACGCGTGGGCGGCAAATACTCGAACGACTGGCATGTCGTACACATGACCAACCCGCGCGAGGTGGTGCCGGATTCGATCATGCCCGGCTACCCGCATCTGGCGGCGACCGAGCTCAAGATCGACAACATCGCCGATCACCTGAAGACGCTGAAGATCGTCGGCGTTCCCTATGACGACGCGATGATCGAGAACGCGGCCGCCGACCTCGTCGCCCAGGCGACGCCGGACGCCGATTTGAGCGGGTTCGAGAGCCGCTATCCGAAAGCGGTGACGGGCGTGCTCGACGGCGACCCGGCAAAGGTCACCGAGCTCGACGCCGTGATCGCCTATCTGCAGATCCTGGGCCGCATGGTCGACTTCACGACCTATCGCCCCGAATACGCCAACACGGGAGGCCAGTGATGGAGTGGCACGGCATCGCCGAGTTCGCCCGGTCGCTGTGGACCGTGTGGCTGTCGCTGATCTTCCTGGCGATCGGCTTCTACGCCTTTCGCCCGCGCAACAAGCGGCATTTCGAGGACTGCGCCCAGATCCCATTTCGCGCCGAAGTAGAGGAGCGCAACCATCATGAGTGAGAAGGAACGCGATGCAGTCACTGGCACCGAGACGACGGGCCATGTGTGGGACGGCATCAAGGAACTGAATACCCCGCTGCCGAAATGGTGGGTCTACGTGCTCTATGCCACGATCGTCTGGTCGATCGGCTATTGGATCGTCTATCCGGCCTGGCCGGGCATCAGCGGCTACACCAGGGGCGTGATGGGCTACAACTCGCACGCCGAGCACGCCGTCGAAGTGGCCAAGGCGGCGGAGGCGCAGAAGGTGTGGCTGGACAAGATCGCGGCCGCTTCGGTCGACCAGATCAGCGCCGATTCCGAGCTGGCCGAGTTCGCCCAGAACGGCGGCCGCGCCATCTTCGCCGAGAACTGCCAGCCGTGCCACGGCGCCGGCGGCCAGGGCACGCCGGGCTTCCCGGTGCTGGCCGATGATTCCTGGCTGTGGGGCGGCGACCTCGCCAACATCGAGAAGACCATCCGGCACGGCATCCGCTCGGCCGATCCCGACACCCGTGTCTCGGAAATGCCGCGCTTCGGCGCCGACCAGATCCTGACGCCGGAACAGATCGGCGACGTGACGGACTACGTCCTGTCGCTGTCCGGCGGCGAGGCCGACGCGGCGGCCAAGGAACGCGGCGCCACCGTCTTCGCCGAGAACTGCGCCGCCTGCCACGGCGAGCAGGGCCAGGGCAATGTCGAGCTCGGCGCCCCGGCGCTGAACGACACCATCTGGCAGTACGGCGGCGGCACCCGCGACGGGATCATCGCCCAGGTCACCCTGCCCCGGCAGGGCGTGATGCCGGCCTGGCAGGGCCGCATCCGCGACGACTGGATAAAGATGGTCACCATCTACGTGCACAACCTGGGTGGCGGCCAATAGGCCGCCACTTAGCTTTTGAGTCGATTGCGCATACGAACGAGATCATGGCAACGGAAACACAGTCCTTCTATGCAGACCGGGTGAAGGTCTACCCGCAGAGGATTTTCGGGCGGTTCCGCTTCATCAAGTGGACCGCCCTCTCCGTCCTGCTGTCGATCTACTACATCGCCCCCTGGCTGCGTTGGGACCGCGGGCCGGGCGCGCCCGACCAGGCGCTGCTCATCGACATGGGCGGCCGGCGCGCCTACTTCTTCTGGATCGAGATCTGGCCGCAGGAGGTCTACTACCTGACCGGCCTGCTGATCCTCGGCGCCATCGGCCTGTTCCTGGTCACCTCCCTCGCCGGCCGCGTGTGGTGCGGCTTCACCTGCCCCCAGACGGTGTGGACCGACCTCTTCATGCAGGTCGAGCGCTGGATCGAGGGCGACCGCAACGCCCGCATCAAGCTGGACAAGGAGCCGTGGTCGCTGCGCAAGCTGTGGCTCAAGGTCGCCAAGCACGCCGCCTGGCTTGCCATCGCCGCAGTCACCGGCGGCGCCTGGATCATGTATTTCAACGACGCGCCCACCGTGGTGCGGGAAATCTTCACCGGCCAGGCGAGCATGGCGGTCTACGGCTTCACCGCGCTGTTCACCGGCACGACCTACCTGCTGGCCGGCTGGGCACGCGAGCAGGTCTGCATCTACATGTGCCCCTGGCCGCGCTTCCAGAGCGCGATGTTCGACGAGCATTCGCTGCTGGTCACCTATGCCGGCTGGCGCGGCGAGCCGCGCGCCCATGCCAAGAAAGGCGAGGATTTCAGCAAGCGCGGCCATTGCATCGATTGCGGGCTGTGCGTCCGCGTCTGCCCGACCGGCATCGACATCCGCGACGGCCAGCAGCTCGCCTGCATCGGCTGCGGGCTTTGCGTCGACGCCTGCAACTCGGTGATGACCAAGATCGGCCTGCCCGCCGACCTCATCACCTACGACTCGCTCTCCGACCAGGCGGCGCTGGCGCGCGGCGAGCAGCCGGTGCCGCGGCACTTCATCCGCCCGCGCACCCTCATCTATATCGGCGTGTTCCTGGCGGTCGCCATCGGCATGGCGGTGAGCCTCGCCATGCGCTCGCAACTCGACGTGACCCTGCTGGCCGACCGCGCGCCGCTCTATGTCAAGCTGTCCAGCGGCGACATCCAGAACGGCTACAGCCTCAAGATCTCGAACAAGCTGCGCCAGCCGCAGCACTACCAGATCCGTTTCGAAGGCATCGGCGAGCTCAGCTTCAAGCTGGTCGGCCACGAGGGCGACACCGTCGAGGTTCCCGGAGATTCCGTGGGGACTTTCCGCCTCCTGGCGAAGGTCCCCCGTGCCGCCATCTCCGAGCGCTCGACATCCATCGGCGTGACGATCCAGAATGTCGAGACCAAGGAGGAGAGCCGCCATGATGCGATCTTCAGCGGTCCCGGGAAATAGGATGACGGGCGGCGGTTCCGGCGGCGGCCAGCCGCCGCGCTGGTCGAAGCTCATCCCCTGGATGTTCGTCGGCGGCTTCGCGATTGTGATCGCCGTCAACGGCGCGCTGATCTATTTCGCCAGCAGCAGCTTCAGCGGGCTGGAGACCGACCATGCCTACGAGGTCGGCCTGCACTACAACCAGAGCCTGGAGGCCGCCGCGGCGCAGGAGAAGCTCGGCTGGCGCGGCGAGATTTCGCTGTCCGAGCCGGTCGACGGCAAGCGCGCGCTGACCGTGCTGTTCGCCGATAAGCTGGAGCGGCCGATCGACGGCCTGAAAGTCGAGGCCCATCTGTTGCGGCCGAGCAATGCCGGCATGGATGTGAACCTGACTCTCGACGGCGAGGGCAACGGCCGTTACGTCTCCGACGTCAGCTTGCCGGCGCCCGGCAACTGGGAAATCCGCATCGTCGCCCGCGACAGCGAGCACAGCTGGCAGAAGAGCGAGCGCCTGTTCACCAAATGAGCGCCGCGTGCCTGCATTGCGGCGACGCCGTCACCGGCGGCGGCCGCTTCTGCTGTCACGGCTGCGAAGGCGCCTATGCCCTGATCAACACGCTTGGCCTCGGCCGCTACTACGAGCGGCGCAGCCTCGACAATCCGGCGCAGCGCCCCCGGCCGGACGAAACCCGCGCCGCCGCCGATCCCGGCGCCTGGATCGTCGACCGGGGCGACGGCACGGCGCAGCTTTCCCTGATGATCGAGGGCCTGCAATGCGGCGCCTGCGTCTGGCTCATCGAGCAGACACTGCTGCGCGAAGCGGGCGTGATCCAGGCCCGCGTCAGTCTCTCCACCCGCCGCCTGACCTTGGCCTGGCGCAAGAGCGAAGCCGATCCGGCCGCGCTGATCGATCTCGTGCAGCGGCTGGGCTACCGCCTCGTCCCCTTCGACGCCGCCATGCTGAAATCGGCCGACGACGCCGAAAGCAAGGCGCTGCTGCGGGCGATGGCGGTGGCGGGCTTCGCCGCCGGCAACATCATGCTGCTCTCGGTCTCGGTCTGGGCCGGCAACGCGGAAGGCATGGAGCCCGGCACCCGCGACCTGTTCCATTGGATCTCGGCGCTGATCGCCATCCCGGTGATCTTCTATTCCGGCCAGCCCTTCTTCCGCTCGGCGCTCGGCGCGCTCCGCGCGCGGCGCTCCAACATGGATGTGCCCATTTCGCTCGCCATCATCCTGGCACCGGCCATCTCCCTGTTCGAAACCTTCGAGGGCGGCGCCCATGCCTATTTCGATTCCGCGGTCACGCTGCTGTTCTTCCTGCTGATCGGCCGCTATCTGGACCGCCGCGCCAGGGCGCGCGCCCGGCTCGCGGCGGAGCAGTTGACGGCGCTCGGCGCCACGGCGGCGACGGTGCTCGACGACGACGGCCGCACCCGCGACCTGCCGCCGGGGTCGATCCGCCCCGGCATGCGCGTCCTGGTGGCGGCGGGGGGCCGCGTGCCCGTCGATGGCGTGGTGGAAAGCGGCACCAGCGACCTCGACCTCAGCCTGCTGACCGGCGAATCGGCGCCGGCGACGCGCGGCGCCGGCGACGAGGTCTATGCCGGCACGCTGAATCTGACGGCGCCTTTGCGCATCGTCACCCGCCAGGCCGGCAACGGGACTCTGCTGGCCGAGATCATCCGCCTGATGGAGGCGGCCGAGGCGCGCCGCGGCCGCTACGTGCGGATCGCCGACCGGGTGGCGCGGTACTATTCGCCGGTGGTGCACCTGACGGCGCTGCTCACTTTCCTCGCCTGGATCCTGATCGGCGGCATCACCTGGCAGCCGGCCCTGCTCATCGCCGTGGCGGTGCTGATCATCACCTGCCCCTGCGCCCTGGCGCTGGCGGTACCGGTGGTCCAGGTGGTGGCCAGTCAGCGCTTGATGAAGGGCGGCATCCTGCTCAAATCCGGCGATGCGCTGGAGCGGCTGCGCGAGATCGACACCGTCGTTTTCGACAAGACGGGAACCCTCACCAGCGGCGACCTCAAGCTGGCGCCGGGCATCGATCCGGCCTTGCTGGCCCGGGCCTCGGCAATCGCGGCGGGCAGCCGGCATCCTCTGGCCCGGGCGATCCGTCGCGCCGCGCCCGACGCCGCGGCAGCCGACCAAGTGGCCGAGATTCCCGGCCGCGGCCTGGAATGTCCGACGCCGGCCGGAATCTGGCGCCTGGGCAGCCACGCTTTCGTCGGCGTGCCCGACGACGGCAGCGAGGCATTGTCGCTGTGGCTCTGCGGTCCCGGCCTGGCGCCGACGCGTTTCGCCTTCGCCGACGACCTGCGCCCCGACGCCCGCGCGGCAGTGCGGCGCCTGCGCGATGCCGGCTGCGCCGTCGAGATCTGCTCCGGCGACCGCCCCGCCGCCGTCGGCGCCGTTGCCGCGCGCCTCGGCATCGAGCATTGGCAAGGCGGCGTCTCGCCGGCCGACAAGCTGCGCCATCTGCAGGCGCTGACAGCGCAGGGCCGGCGCGTGCTGATGGTGGGCGACGGCTTGAACGACGCGCCGGCCCTGGCCGCGGCGCATGTCTCGATGGCGCCGGCCACCGGCACCGATATCAGCCAGGCGGCGGCCGACATCGTGTTCCAGGGTGCGTCGCTGCTGGCGGTGCCGCAGGCGGTGGCGCTGGCGCGCGCCGCCGACCGGCTGATGCGGCAGAACCTGGCGCTGGCGCTGTGCTACAATCTGGCCGCGGTGCCGCTGGCCGTCCTCGGCTACGTGACCCCGCTGGTCGCGGCGTTGGCCATGTCGTCCTCGTCGATCCTGGTGATCGGCAATGCGTTGCGCCTCGGCAGAGGGAAGGCCAGATGACCATCCTGCTCTATCTCATTCCGGTCGCGCTGGTGCTGGGCGGTCTCGGCCTCGCGGGATTCCTCTGGGCGCTCAAATCCGGCCAATACGACGACATGGAAGGCGCCGCCAACCGCATCCTGTTCGACGACGAGGACGACCGGCCGCCGTCGACCCCGGGCTAGAGGATGCCGGCCTCCAGGCTGGCCGCCATCGTCGCGCCCAATTCCTCGCATTCCGCCACGAATCGTTCCTGGAAGTCCCCGCGGCAGATCAGCGGCGCGCGCGCCAGCCGCCAGCGCAGCCCGGTGGCGATCGATTCGATGGCGCGCCGCGTGCCCGTGCCGTCATGTCCGGCGCGAACATAGAAGGCGAAGGGCCTGCCCTGGGTCAGTTCGAGGCAGGGATAGTAGATGCGGTCGAAGAAGTCCTTCAGCGCGCCGCTCATGTAGCCGAGATTTTCCGTGGTGCCGAGGATCAGCGCGTCGGCCCACAGCACGTCGTCCGGCTGCGCCTCGAAGGGCGTCAGCACGCGCGCCGCGACCTCGGCGACCGCGGCGCCCTTCACCACCGCGTCGCGCAGGCGCCTTGTGTTCGCGGACGGCACATGGCCGACGATCAGGAGATGCTTGCCCATGGCGCGGCAGACTAGCCGCACTCGGTGCTGGTCGCCTAGCCTGCCCGCACGTAGGTGCCCGGCGCGTCGCCAAGCGGGGCGTGGCCATGCGCTGCGTTGCCGAGGGGCGGCGGCGGCGCCAGCTTGCCGGACCGCGCGGCAAGCCAAGCCTGCCATTCCGGCCACCACGAGCCTTCCCTGGCCGGCGTCTCCGCCGCCCAGCGGTCGGGGTCGACATAGGGGTCGTGCTCGCGCCGCCCGCCGATGCGGTAGTGGCGGCCGTCGTGGCCGATCTCGCTGACGATGCCCGCGTTGTGGCCGCCGCTGGTCAGCAGGAACGTGACATCGGTATCGGCGAGGCGCGCGATCTTGAAGACCGAGCGCCAGGGCGCCACGTGGTCGCGCTCGGTGCCGACCGCGAAGATCGGCACATGGATGTCGTCGATCGACACCGCCCGGTCGTCGACGCGCATCCTGCCCTCGGCCAGGTCGTTGTCCAGGAACAGGTGCCGCAGGTATTCCGAATGCATGCGGTAGGGCATGCGGGTCTGGTCGGCGTTCCAGGCCATCAGGTCGTTCATCGGCGTGCGCTCGCCGGCGACGTAGTCCTTCATCATGTGCGACCAGATCAGGTCATTGGAGCGCAGCAGCTGGAAGGCGCCGGCCATCTGCTTGGTGTCGAGGAAGCCCTGTTCCCACATCACGTCCTCCAGGAACGTGACCTGGCTTTCGTCGATGAACAGGCTGAGCTCGCCGGCCTCGGTGAAATCGGTCTGCGCCGCCAGCAGCGTCACGCTGGCCAGGCGGTCGTCGCCGTCCCGCGCCATTGCGGCCGCGGCGGCGGAAAGCAGCGTGCCGCCCAGGCAATACCCGGCGGCGTGCACCTTGCGCCTGGGGCAGATCGCCGCCACGGCGTCGAGCGCCGCCATCACGCCCAGCCGGCGATAATCGTCGAAGCTCAATTCGCGATCGCCGTAATCCGGGTTCTTCCACGAGATCATGAACACCGTGTGGCCCTGGTCGACCAGGTATTTCACCAGCGAGTTCTGCGGCGACAGGTCGAGGATGTAGTATTTCATGATCCAGGCGGGCACGATCAGCACCGGCTCCGGATGCACCTTGGCCGTCGCCGGCGCGTATTGGATCAGCTCGATCAGGCGGTTGCGGAACACCACCTTGCCGGGCGTGACCGCCACGGTTTCGCCGACGCGAAAGGCCTCGGCGCCGACCGGCCGCTGGCCAAGCGCGGCGCGCTGCCAGTCCTCGACGAAGTTCTGCACGCCGCGCAGCAGGTTCTGCCCGCCCTGCTCGCAGGTCTTTTTCAGGGTCACCGGATTGAGCCACGGCACGTTGCTGGGCGAGGCGACGTCGAGCAGCTGCCGGGTGACGAACTCGACCACCTGCTCATGATGGCGCGATACCCCGCGCACGCCGGTGGTGGCGTTGTACCACCATTGCTGCTGCAGCAGGAACGACTGGTAGATCAGGTTGAAGGGCGGCTGGCGCCATTCAGGCTCGGCGAAGCGGCGGTCCTGGGCGAGCGGCTCGATGCAGGGCGCATGCCCGTCATGGCCGACGGCGCAGCGCGCGGCGTAATGGGCGAAGCGGGTCCATTTGCGCGCCGCCTTGCGCACCAGTTCGGCGCGCTTGCCCGGCGCCAGCGCCAGGTGCAGCGCCCAGTCGGCATAGGCAGCGAACAGCGAGATCGGCGAGATGCCGGCGGTGACGCGGGCGATCGCCGCATCGACCAGGCGATCGAGCGGCAGGTCGGTCGGGTCTTCCAGATCGCCGCCCAGGGGCTCGGCGACGGCGGGAGGCTCGCGCCGGGGCGCCGGGAGGTTTGCGGCCGAGTGTCGCAGCGCCGGCAGGCCCGCCGGCTGTGCACGCGGCGCGGCGGGTTTCGCCGCGCTGGGGCCCGGCCGCGGCCGGGCGGGCTTGCGTGAGGTCTTTGTAACCATTGGATTATTCCGATCGCTGCGCTGCGCCATGCCTATATCCATATATAGGCAACGCGGGCGGATTCCCGCATGACGATCGCAAGACGGTGCGGCAACGCCCCCGCCCCCGTCAGGCGGGCTGCGCCTGTTCGGCGGTCACGGCTTCGATCAGCTGGTCGCGGGTGAAAGGCTTGTGGAGCACGCAATCGGCCCCAAGCTTGTGCGCGATCTCCAGGAAATCGAGCTGCATGCGCGGCGACCCGCCCGAGATGACCACCACGCGCGGCGGTGCCGCCATCGACTTGATCTCGCGCAGCACGTCGATGCCGTCCTGGTGCGGCATGAAGATATCGGTGATCACCACGTCCGGATTGTTCGCCTTGCAGGCGGCCAGACCCTCGCGGCCGTCCTTGGCCGAAAGGATCTCGAATCCGGCGCGTTTCAGGATCACGCAGATCAACTCGCGCACCTGCGTATCGTCATCGATAACGAGTGCCAATGACATGGTTTCAGTTCCTTGCGAGACCCGCCGACTACCGTCCAGCGTTAGGCCGCCAGGCTTGAGATTTCGTTAGCGCCGGCCCCGTGGCGCCTACCTCGTACGGCCGAGGCGCGGGACGCGGCAATGCTGCATCCGCACGCGGCCTCATACGAAAGTATGAGGGGCATCATGCCGATGCCCAATGCTGCCTTAACCACGCCCGCGCTAGGATTTTGCGGGGCTTTTCCGCATCTCATTCGGGACGGCCGCCAGGATTCACTCAGCGGGCATCCACCCAGCGGGGCACCCATCCAGGAGGACCTGATGCGTCTCAAGGCCGTTTTCTTCACCGTTTTCGCGCTGCTCTTCGGCATCGCCACCACGGCCAGCGCGGTCGATGCGCCGGCCGGCCCGGCACTGCTCACCATCGGCGGCGCCATCGCCAACACCAACCAGGACGGCAAGCTGGTCCTGGACGAAAAGGCGTTCGAGGCCCTGCCCTTCACCACCGTCAAGACCGAGACGCCGTGGACCACCGGCATGGTGACCTTCGAGGGCGTGTCGCTGAAGGCGCTGCTCGACCTCGCCGGCGCCAAGGGCGCCACCGTCCACGCCGTTGCGCTGAACGACTATGCCGTCGACGTGCCGGTCGCGGACGGCATGAATCCCGACGTCATCGTCGCCTACCGCATGAACGGCGAGCGCATGCGGGTGCGCGACAAGGGTCCGCTCTGGCTGATCTATCCGTTGAGCAGCCAGCCCGAGTTGCGCAACGAGGCGACAAACAGCAAGATGATCTGGCAGATCAAGGAACTCGACATCCAGTAATCCGCTCTCTCGGGGGAATCCGCCGTGGCGTGGCTGGGCCGGCTGGCAAGGCGCGACCTGTGGCTGCTGATGGCGGCGATCGTTTTCCTGATCGCGGCGATCGTCGGAGCGGTGCAGATGTACCGCGTCAGCACCACGCTGCTCACCAACATCCGCACCGGCAACTGGCTGGTGGTCGAAGCCAACGCCGAGTTCCACAACACCCTCGCCGCAAGCAAGTCCTTCCGCCTCGATCCCTCGGAGCGGTCGCTGGATGACTTGCGGCTGCGCTTCGATGTGTTCTGGAGCCGCATCCCCCTCATCCTGGATTCCGCCGAAGGCGAGGACATCCGGCTAATCCCCATCGTCCACGGCGATGCCTTGAAGATCGCGGCGGCGCTGCCGAAGCTCGACGACGAACTGGCCAGGATAGAGGCCGGCAATGCCGATTCGGCCCTGCCGTTCGAGGCGCTGCTCGAAAGCCAGGAACTGGTGATGGAGGAGATGGTCCGCGCCCTGCTGATCCAGGACGAGGCCAGATACCGCCTGAACGCGATCGGTCCGGCGACGATCCTGACCGGCAGCATGTTCCTGCTGGCGATCCTCGCCGGATTCGGCCTGGCCATCGGCAACCTGATCCAGCGTCGCCGGCTGCAATCCCTCTATCAGCAACAGGTCGCCATCGACCGCGCGCGCGCCGTCCAGCTGACCGCGATCGAGAGCAGCGGCGAGGGCGTCGCGATGTTCGACGCGCATGGCAGGCTGCGCTACTCCAACGAGGCCTTCCATCATCTCATCGAGGACGATTTCTCGCGCACGCTGACGCGCGAGACGTGGCGCCGCTTCGTCTCGCGCGAGGGCGCGCTCGCCATCCTGCGCGGCCTGCGCGAGGCCGGCATCGGCCGCGCCTGGAAAGGCGAATTGGTGGGCCGCACCCTGGCCGGCGCCGACCGCGACTGGGAAGTCGCCATCACGCGCAGCCCGGAAGGCGGCTTCGTCGCCCTGTTCCGCGACCTGGCGGCGCGCAAGGCCACCGAGCGCGAGCGCGCATTGATGCAGGAGCAGATGCATCGCGTCGAGAAGATGGACGCGGTCGGCCGGCTCGCCGGCGGCGTCGCGCATGATTTCAACAACATCCTGGCGGCCATCACCGGTTTCGGATCGCTGCTGCAACTGGACCTCGAGAAGCAACCGGAGCAGCGTTCCATGGTCGACCAGATCATGATCGCCGCCGGGCGCGGCAAGGAACTGGTGCAGAGCATCATGACCTTCAGCCGGGCCGAGAAGGCCGAGCGTCGCACGACGGACGTCGCCGCCGCCTGCCGCGAGGCCGCGACCATGGCCGCCATGTCGATCGAGGGGCCCGCGGTGCTCGAGACCGACATCGATCCCGGCCCGATCCCCGTCGTCGCCAATTCGACCCAGATCACCCGCGCCATCGTCAACCTCTGCATCAATGCGCGCGACGCCCTGGAGAACAATCGCGGCACGGTGCGCCTCGAGGTGAAGCGGGTGGAGATCGACGGCGGCCGCACCTCCGGCCTGCGCGGCACCGGCGCGGATGAGGAGACCATCGTGCGCTTCGAGCCGGTCACGCCCGACCATGCGCGCGGCTGGATCGGCACCCTGGACCATGCCGGCGCGCATGTGCGCATCCGGGTCAGCGACCAGGGCACCGGGATGCCGTTGCATGTGATGCAGCGCATCTTCGATCCCTTCTTCACCACCAAGGAAGTCGGGCGCGGCACCGGGCTTGGCCTGGCGTCGGTGCTCGGCATCGTCACCGCGCATGGCGGCGCCATCGCCATCGACAGCGAAGTCGGCAAAGGCACCACCTTCGACCTGCTGCTGCCGATCGTCGCCAACGCGGCGATGGGCGAGCAGCCCCGGGCGACCGAGGGCACGACCCCGCCCGCCGACCCTGGCATCGCCGGTTGCAAGGTGCTTGTGGTGGACGATGATGCGGTTGCCGGCCAGGCGCTGGTCAAGATCCTGGACAAGATCGGCTGCGAGCCATCCTTCTGCGAGAGCGCTGCCGAGGCGCTGGAACTCCACGCCGACGAGCCGGAGATGTTCGACCTGATGATCACCGATCTCAACATGCCGGACGTTTCCGGGCTGGAGCTGGCGCAGAAGCTGCGCGAGCGCGGCTTCGGGAAGCCGATCGTGCTGGTCAGCGGCAGGCCGCAGGACGCGCCCGCCGAGGAGCGCGCGCGCCTCGGCATCGACCTGGTCCTGAACAAGCCCTTCGCGCTGCGCGAGGTTGCCGGCATCGTCTGGAGCGCCGTCGGCAAGGCGCGGGCCGCCATGGCCGCGCGGCCGCGCGTCGAGGACCCGCCGAGCGTGGCCTAGGACGTCACGGGCAACAGACCATCCTGTGGAAGAGAAACCGGCGCAGCCTCAGGCGCTGGCGGGGCGCACGCCGGCCGACATGGCGGCGGTGGCGAGCTGGGTCCGGTTGGCGACCGAGAATTTCCGGCACAGCGACGCGACATGGATCTTGATGGTCACTTCGCTCAAGCCCAGCTTGCGGGCGATTTCCTTGTTGGGCGAGCCGCCCACCACATAGGTGAGGACTTCCTTCTGCCGGTCGCTCAGATCCGGCAGGGGAATCGTCGGCGTCGCCGACATGTGGCTGGAACGGCCGAATTCCGAGCTGGTGAGGTCTCCGCTCCACGGCACATAGGCCTGGCCCGTCATGGCGAGCTTGATCGCCATCAGCAGCGACGGCCCCGACATCGCCTTGGGAAAGACGCCGATGCAGCCGGCGGCGATCAGCGGCTCGACCTCCTCGTGGGACACGTAGCCGGTGATGATGCCGATCGGCAGATCCGGAAACTCGCGCTTCATCTGCTCGACGGTGCGCACGCCCTGCATGCCGGGCATATGATAGTCGAGCAGCAGCAGGGCAAAGCCCGCATCCGTGCGCAGGATGGCCAGCACCTCGTCGACGTTCTTGGCCTGGCGCATCTGCAATGCCGGATCGAGCCGCTCCAGCATCTGCGACAGCGCCTCGCGCACCATCGTATGGTCGTCGGCCAGCAGCGCGCGCCAGGGCATTCCAGCCTCGCTGGGTTGCGTCGCTGCCGTAGGGATCTGCTGGTTCATGCGCCGGAATCCTCGTCGCACCCACCCGGTTGGGCACCCCTATCAATCTGCACAGGAGTCATGAGCAAAGGGTTAAGGCTTTGCTTACCGCCGCCGCACGCTAGCCATAAACCCTTATAATAGCTCGATTTCAAATGAGGAGGAGCGACGCCCCGCCGGGTCAGAACTGCTCGGGGATGTTCTGGCTGACCCGCCAGTCCTTCAGCAGCACCCGCCGCCGCTTGGGGTAGCGCTGCTTCAAGGCGCGCGCCTTCTCGATCCGGTCGGCGCGGAAATGGCGGAAGTCCTGGCGCAGCTCGCACCAGGCGGCGACCACCCGGGCGCGGTCGAAAAACGCGAGCGCGATGGGCCAGATCACGCGGTCGGAACGCTGCCCCTTCTCGTCGCAATAGGCGATCTTCAGCTTCACCTCCTCGCGGATCGCGGCGCGGATCGGCGCCAGATCCACCGGCTCGGGCTCATCGGCATAGCGCGGCGCCACCATCATCCCGGTCAGCTCGATGCGCTCCTTCAGATCCTCCGGCAGCACCGCCGCGATCTTGGTCAGCGCATGGCGGGCCGCGGCGGCGAGGGTGCGATCGCCGCGCTGCATCACCCAGCGCGAGCCGAGCACCAGCGCCTCGATCTCGTCGTCGCCGAACATCAGCGGCGGCAGCAGGAAGCCCGGCCGCAGCACGTAGCCGATGCCGGCCTCGCCCTCGATGGTGGCGCCTTGGCTGTTGAGGGCCACCACGTCGCGATAGATGGTGCGGACCGAGACCTGCAGCTCTTCGGCCAGGCGTTCGGCGCTGACCGGCCGGCGGTGGGCGCGCAGCGCCTGCAACAGGCCGAGAAGGCGTTCTGACTTGGACATCCTGGCAGCATGGCAAAGTGCAGGCGGCGGCGCCAGCGTTCTGCTGACAGCGCCTGTCAGGATGCTTGGACGAGCGGCAAACCGGGCGGCGGCGGCGCGCTGCGGCCATCGGTCGCCCCGAATTCCGTGAATGTTCCCGGCGCCGCGTCCTTTTGCGCTGTTGAAGGCAGTTAAACTTTCGTTCATGCTGGGAACACTGCGGCGCCCGGCCGACCGGCGCAGACCGGGGCAGGAGCACGTCCTGGCCACGCGGCAGCCGACAGCGGAATTCAAGCAGGGGAAACCGGGCGCCGGCCACGCAAGCGCCCATCAAGCGGGAGGACACCAATGCCGAAAAGGATTCTGTGCGCCGTTGACGGTTCCAAGGTGGCCGCGAAGGCCGCCGCCGTCGCCGTCGATCTCGCGAGTTCGATGGGCGCCAATGTGACGTTCCTGACCATCAACGTGGTGCCAAGCCGGGTAAAGCGCACCGTCTACTGGGACGCGACCCTGACGGATGCCGCCGAGGCCCAGGCCAACAAGCAGCTGGCCGCGGCGGCGAAGGTGGCCAGGGCCGCCAAGTTCGACGCCTTCATCTGTGCCACGGCGACCGGCAGCGACATCGCCATGGCGATCTGCGCCTACGCGGAGAAGAACAAATACGACCACATCGTCGTCGGCACCGGCATCCGCAACGAGCTGCAGCGCCTCCTCATCGGCTCGGTCTCCAGCGGCGTGGTCTCCCAGGCGCCCTGCCCGGTCACCGTCGTCCACTAGGCCGGACACCCCTTGCCCGCGGCGCCGGGAGCCGGAAGCCACCCGGCTCATCGGCGCCGTTGCTCTGTGGGGCCAGTCGAATTACCGTTACTCCATGTCGAAAATCGGCCAGGAGCGCAATGCCACTCGGCTAGCCTCTGCCGGCCGAATCCGGTGAATGCGCGGCGGTGAGCGCCGTCCGGCCGCGGCGCGCCAGAAGGTGACGTTCATGCTGCCAGCTTTGTTTCCCGCCAAGCTCCTGCGCTACGGCTTCAAGAAGAAGTATCCGGCGCAGCGCTTCATCCCGAAGCAGCAAGACCTGAAATCCAGCTACGACGTGGTGATCATCGGCGGTGGCGGCCATGCGCTGGCCTGCGCCTATTACCTGGCGCGCTGGCACGGCATCACCAATGTCTGCATCCTGGAAAAGGGCTATCTCGCCGGCGGCAACACCGCGCGCAACACGGCGATCATCCGGTCGAACTACCTGACGCCCGAGGGCGTGCGGTTCTACGAGCAATCGCTGAAGCTCTACCGCGACCTGTCGCAGGATTTCGACTTCAACATCCTCTATTCCGAGCGCGGCCATTTCACCCTCGCCCACACCGACGCTGCCGTGCGCACCAGCCGCTGGCGCGCCGAGGTGAACAAGCAGCTCGGCGTCGATTCGGAGCTGATCTATCCGGACGAGATCGCGCGGCTCTGCCCGCATCTCAACATGTCGGACAAGGTGCGCTACCCGATCCTCGGCGCGCTCTACCATCCGCCGGGATCGATCGCGCGCCACGATGCCGTCGCCTGGGGCTACGCCAAGGGCGCCGCCGCGATGGGCGTCGAGATCCACCAGCAGACGCCGGTCACCGGCATGATCATCGAGAACGACACCATCAAGGGCGTGGAGACGCCGCGCGGCCGGGTCTATGCGAACAAGGTGATGCAGGCCGTCGCCGGCTCGACCTCGGTCGTCGCCAAGATGGCGGGCTTCCGCCTGCCGATCCGCACCATCCCGCTGCAGGCCTGCGTGTCGGTGCCGCTGAAGCCGTTCCTGGACCAGATCATCGTCTCCGGCTCGCTGCACGTCTATGTCTCGCAATCCTCGCGCGGCGAACTGGTGATGGGCGGGTCGACCGATCCCTACGGCCTCTATTCCACGCGCTCGACCCTCGACTTCAAGGAAGGGTTGTTGGGCCACATGCTGGAACTGCTGCCGATGCTGGGCGAGGTGAAGATCCTGCGCCAATGGGCCGGCATGGCCGACATGACGCCGGATTTCTCCCCTGTCATGGGCCTGACGCCGGTGAAGAACTACTACATCGACAGCGGCTGGGGCACCTGGGGCTTCAAGGCGACGCCGGTCTGCGGCATGACCATGGCCCACACCATCGCCAACGATTCCCCGCACGACCTGATCAAGCCGTTCTACCTCGACCGTTTCGTCGACTATGCGCAGGTCGGCGAAAAGGGTGCCGCCTCGGTCGGTCATTGAGGAGGATGCGATGAAGCTCATGAATTGCCCCCTCAACGGCCCGCGCAACGTCAGCGAATTCGCCTGGGGCGGCGAGGTGAAGCCGATGCCCGACCCGACGTCGCTGGGCGACCGCGCCTGGGGCGACTGGCTGTTCCTGGAAAACAACGAGGCCGGCCTGGTGCGCGAATGGTGGTGCCACGTGCCGACCTCCTACTGGTTCATTGCCGAGCGCAACACCGTGACCGATGAGATCGTGAAGACCTATCCGGCGACCGAACTGTTCAACACCCGCGTCGAGTTCGCGAAGAAGGAGCAGCGCTGATGCCCTCTTCCAATCCAGGCGGCGTGAACAGGTTGCCGGCGCCGCACGGCCTGCTGGTCGACCGCGGCAAGCCGGTCGCGTTCACCTTCGAAGGCAGGACCATCGAGGGCTTCGCCGGCGATTCCATTGCCAGCGCGCTGCTGGCCAACGGCCAGGCGATGATCTCGCGCTCGTTCAAATACCACCGGCCGCGCAGCGTGCTGACCATGAACGGCCAGGACGCCAATACCCTGGTGCAGGTCGGCGACGAGCCCAGTTGCCTCGCCGACAAGCGCGCCATCTCGCCCGGCCTCGTCGTCGAGGCGCAGAATTATTTCGGCAGCTTCGAGGACGACAAGGGCCGCTTCGTGGAGCTGCTGCAGAAGTTCCTGCCGGTCGGCTTCTACTACAAGAGCATGCACGAGAAGAAATCCTCGTGGAAAGCCTGGGAGCCGATCGTCCGCGCCATGGCCGGCCTCGGCAAGCTCGACCTCAAGGCCGATTTCCATCACTCCTACTACGACAAGCAGTACCTGTTCGCCGATGTCGCCATCGTCGGCGGCGGCCCGGCCGGCCTATCGGCGGCGCTGGCGGCGGCGGAAGCCGGCGGCGAGGTGGTGCTGATCGACGAGAACCCGGTCCTGGGCGGCGCGCTTACCCATGCGCGCTTCGACGCCAACGGCACGCAGGGCGAGCGCATCCGCAGGGAACTGACCGCCGCGGTGCAGGCCAAGGCCAATATCCGCGTGCTCGGCGATGCAATGTGCTCCGGCCTCTTCGCCGACAACTGGCTGCCGGTCATCCGCGGCAATCGCCTCTACAAGCTGCGCGCCAAGGCGGTGGTCGTCGCCACCGGCGCCATCGAGCAGCCTTCGGTGTTCCGCAACAACGACCTGCCCGGCGTGATGTTCGCCGACGCGGCGCAGCGCCTGGTCCGCCTCTATGGCGTGAAGCCGGGCAGCCGCGCCGTGGTGCTGGCCGCCAACGATTCCGGCTATGCCGCGGCGCTCGACATGATGGAGATCGGCGTCGCCGTCTCCGCCATCGTCGATCTGCGGGCGCAGCCGAGGGCGAGCGACCTGACCCGCGCCGTCGCCCGCGCCGGCGTCACGGTCCTGGCCGGTCACGCGGTCAAGGAGGCGATCCCCGGCCCCAACAAGATGAGCATCACCGGCGTGATCGCGGCACCCATCGTCGGCGAGGGCGAGCTCGGCGACGCGACGCGCGGCTTCGACTGCGACCTGCTGCTGATGTCGATCGGCTGCACGCCGGCGGCGCATCTCTTGCACCATGCCGGTGCCAAGTTCGCCTATGACCGGCAGAGCCACATGTACCGGCCGGAGACCCTGCCGCCGCACATTTTCGCCGCCGGCGGCGTCAACCAGGTCCATGCGCTGGGCGCGGTGATCGCCGATGGCGCGCGCGCCGGCAAGCTGGCGGCGCGCGATGCGGGGCTCAATGCCGGTGGCGAGCCGGCGGCGGTAGCCGAAACCGGCGCGGAGGATGTCACCCATCCCTGGCCGATCTTCCCGCATGAGAAGGGCATGGACTTCGTCGATTTCGACGAGGACCTGAAATACCAGGACCTGATCAACGGCATCGCCGACGGCTTCGACAATGTTGAGCTGCTGAAGCGCTATTCGACCGTCGGCATGGGTCCCAGCCAGGGCAAGCATTCCGCCGTCGCCGCCGTGCGCATCGTCGCGCGCGAGACCGGCGAGAAGCTGGAGCGGATGAGCGTCACCACCCAGCGGCCGCCCTATACGCCGGAGAAGTTCGGCCACCTTGCGGGGCGCGTCTTCGATCCGGAGCGGCGCACCGCGATGCACCACCGCCACATCGAGGCCGGCGCCCAGATGATGCCGGCCGGCCTGTGGTGGCGCCCGGCCTATTATGGGCCCAAGACGGAGCGCGACAGCGCCATCCGCGAGGAAGTGAACGCGGTGCGCAATGGCGTCGGCCTGATCGACGTCTCGACCCTCGGCGGCCTCGACGTGCGCGGGCCGGACGCGGCCGAGTTCCTGAACCGCATGTACACCTTCGCCTATGCCAAGCAGCAGGTGGGGCGCTGCCGCTACGTGCTGATGACCGACAATGCCGGCGTCATCACCGATGACGGCGTCGCCGTGCGGTTCCACGACGAGCATTTCTACGTCACCGCCACCACCAGCGGCGTCGACGCGGTCTATCGCCAGATGCTGTTCTGGAACGCGCAATGGCGGCTCGACGTCGATGTCGCCAACGTCACCGCGGCCTATGCCGGCGTGAACATCGCCGGGCCGAAATCGCGCGAGGTGCTGGCCAGGGTCTGCGACGCGGATCTCAGCGCCGCCGATTTCCCCTATATGGGCGCCAAGCAGGCGCAGGTCGCCGGCATCCCGGCCCGTATCATGCGCGTCGGCTTCGTCGGCGAGCTCGGTTACGAGGTCCATGTGCCGGCAAGCCAGGGCGAGGCGCTGTGGGACGCGCTGATGGCGGCGGGCGGCACCGCCGGCATCCGCCCCTTCGGCGTCGAGGCCCAGCGCGTGCTGCGCCTGGAGAAGGGCCACATCATCGTCAGCCAGGACACCGACGGCCTGACCAGCGTGTGGGAGGCCGACATGGCCTGGGCGGTCGCCAAGACCAAGCCGTTCTTCATCGGCGGCCGCTCGGCGGAGATCATGGCCAGCAAGCCGCTGACCCGCAAGCTGGTCGGCTTCACCCTGGAAAACCCGAACGATCCTTGCCCCGAGGAATGCCACCTGGTGCTGAAGGGCGAGGAGATCGTCGGCCGCGTCACCTCGGCGGTGCCCTCGCCTTCGCTCGGCAAGGTGGTCGGCCTTGCCTACGTGCATCCGAACGAGGCCGAGCCTGGCAGCAAGTTCTGGATCAAGGTGCATGGCGGGCGCCGCATCCGCGGCGTGGTGACCAAGTACCCCTTCTACGACCCCGACAACAAGCGGCAGGAGATGTGACATGGCCAGCTTGACCGGTCTCGATCCCGCCACCCTGAAGCGCCGCAGCTTCATCTATCGCAAGCTCGCCGCCGCCGGCGCCGAATTCGCCGAGGTGAATGGCGGCGCCGTCGCGATGCGCTATCCCGGCACGGGCGACGAAGCCGCGGCGGCGCGGCGCATGGCGCTGGCCGATCTGTCGGTCCTGCCGCATTGGGGATTGAAAGGCCGCGGCACGATGGAATGGCTGGCGGCGCAGGGCCTCCAGATCGGTGCCGACAGCAACAAGGCCTATCCGCAATCCGGCGGCGAGCTGGCGGCAAAGCTGGCGCCGAGCGAGATCTTCCTGCTGGATTCGCTGGCCGGCACCGGCGCCCTGCCCGCGCGCCTTTCCGATGCCTGGAAATGGGCGGCGAGCGCGCCGCGCCCGCAGCAGGGCTATCCCACGCCGCGCCAGGACAGCCACGCCTGGTTCATGGTGACCGGCGCCAAGGCACCGGAGATGTTCGCCAAGATCTGCGGTGTCGATCTGCGGCCGGCGCATTGCCCGGTCGGCACCATCGCCCAGACCTCCATCGCCAAGATGAGCGGCATCGTCATCCGCGCCGACCTGGGCGGCACGCTGGCCTATCATCTGCTGGCCGACATCGCCTCGGCCGACTATCTGTGGACCTGTCTCGAGGATGCGATCGCCGAATATGACGGACGCATCGTCGGATTGGCGGCGCTGCGCGCCCTGCAGGCATGAACATCGCTGCGCCCGGCAAGCTTCGCCCAGCGGCCGGTCAGGCAAGGCCGGCGCTCGACGATGCCCATTCCCCGGCGAGCGCCGAACGGTCAGGCGTTTCGGCGGTGCTACCGGATTTCCTCAAGCCGCGCGCCAGCAACGCAGCACCCTTCCGCCTCGCCGTCATCCTGGTGCCGGGTTTCGCGTTGATGTCCTTCGCCTCGGTGATCGAGCCGGTGCGCGGCGCCAACCGCCTGAGTCGCCGCGACCTCTATCGCTGGCAGCTCTTCGCCCCCGAGGGCGGCATGGTGGAATCCAACAGCGGCATCACCGTCGCCGCGGCGCCGGTGGCGGAGCTCGACCCCGACGGCTTCGACCTGGTGGTGGTTTGCGCCGCCAGCCACGCCGAGCAGCGCCGCTACCGCAATGTCGAAGACATCCTGCGTCGCCTGGCGCGGCGCAACATGGCGCTGGCCGCGGTCAGCACCGGCAGCTTCGTCCTGGCCCGCGCCGGGCTGCTGGCCGACCGGCGCTGCACCGTGCATTGGGACTATGCCGACAGCTTCGCCGAGGCCTTTCCCGACATCCAACTCTGCAACGACCTGTTCGTGGTCGACGGCTCGATCCTGACCTGCGCCGGGGCGACCGCGGCGCTCGACATGATGCTGCAACTCATCGGCGCGCATTACGGCCAGGAACTGGCGCGGCAGATCTCCGGCCAGTTCCTGCATGGCGGCATCCGCGCCGCGGCCGACGACCAGCGCCGCATGCTGCTCGGCATGGGCGTCACCAACTCGGTGGTGCAGAAAGCGGTGTCGCTGATGGAAGCCGCGATCGAGGAGCCGCTCGCCCTCACCGACCTCACCCGGAAGACCGGCGTCTCGCAGCGCCAGCTTGAGCGCCTGTGCAAACGCTATCTCGGCGCCACGCCGGCACAATACTATGTGCAGCTCCGGCTGGAGCGGGCGCGGCGCATGCTGCGGCAGACTGACCTGTCCGTCGCGGAGGTCGCCATCGCCTGCGGCTTCGTCTCGCTGTCGCATTTCGCCAAGGTCTATCGCCGCCATTTCGGCTGCTCGCCGCGCGAGGACCGCAAGGCCGGGTAGCACCCGCCGGTTTGCCTGCCGGCGAAGTTGTGCCAAGATCGAATACGGGGACGCTCCGGCAACGCGGCGGGGGACATGGCGCGGATACTTGTCGCGAACATCGACAACGAGAACATGCTGGCGGACGAGCGCGCCTTCACGCCGGATTTCCGCCGTTCGAGTTCCATCACCGCCGGACGCATGGCCTGGTTCGCCGAGCCGGGTGACATCGTGGTGGTGCCGCGCGACCTGTCGCCGGAGTTCAAGGCCTACATGGCGCGCGTCAAGGGCTATGCCCCGGACGCCGTGGCCTACGTGACGCCGGACTGGGCCGAAGCACCCTTCCGTCCGCTCGGCACCCCGGAACTGCTGCGCCTCGGCCTGCCGGCGCGGCTACAGCGCCTGATGCGCGGGCGCGGCGACTGGTCCCTGCTCGCCTATTGCCATGAACGCGGCGCACAGCTGTTGGCCGAGGCGCTGGGCATCGAGGCGACCGGTGGCCGGCGCGGCTTCCTGCGCGAGGGCGGAGCCGAGTTGCTGAACGACAAGCGCGTGTTCCGCAGCCTCGCCGCCGGACGCGGCGTGCCCATTGCCGAAGGCCTGGTCTGCGGCGATCCCGGCGCCCTGGAGGCCGGCATCCGCGCGCTGATCGACCGCACCGGCGCCGTCATCGTGAAGCAGGACCGCCACAGCGGCGGCCTCGGCAACCTCATCGTCAGCCGCGTCGGCGGCACCGGCAAGCTCGGCGCCACCGACGTGATCAGGGTCAGCAACGCCACCGCCATCGCCGATGCGGCGAACACCGTGTGGTCGCGTCTCGCTTATCTCGAGCGCGTGCCGCTGGTGGTCGAGGCGTACTATGACGTCACCGCGGTGGTGACCGCCGAGTTCCACGTGGATGCCGGCGCCAATGCGGTGCGATTCCTCAATTGCGGCGAGGTGCGCCAGGCGCCGATCCTCAGCGGGCTGATCATGCCGTGGTCGCTGTCGCCCTATACCGGCGGCGCCTTCATCGCCGCCGCCACCGAGCTGGCGCGCCTGACCTGTGACCTCGGCTATGGCGGGCTGATCAACGTCGACGGCATCGTCACCGGCGACGGCGCCATCGTCATCAACGAGTTCAACGGCCGCATCGGCGGCTGTTCGCACATCCATCACATCCTGCAGGCGGTGGCCGGCGCAGGCTATGGCGACCGGCTGGTGGCCGCCTCGCATAGCCGCGACACCGCCGCCGGCTTCGGCCAGATCGTCGACATCCTCGCCCAGCGCCGCCTGGGTTTCGATCCGGAGAGCGGGCGCGGCATCATCCTCACCGCCGAGGATTGCGCCGATTCGGGCTTCATCGAGTACCTGTCGGTGGCGCCGACGCGGGCCGAGGCGTTCCAGCTCGAGGCGGCCTTCGAAATGCTGCTGGCCGGGCTCGGCGCAGCGGCGCCCGGCGTCGGGCATCTGGCCAACATCCTTGCCCACCTGCCGCCGATCGAGACGGCGCCGCCGGGCCAGGCGGATCGGCAAGCGGCAACGCGGCGGGGCAAGACCGGCAAGCCCTGAGCTTCGACGGGTTAGCAAGCGGCGGCAATCGCGCTATGGTTGGCGACTCGCGACCAGGAATGCCCGCTCATGACCACCGATTCGCCGCCGTTGGAGTTTCCCCCGACATGCCGGCCGGAGACGGTGCAACTTTACAACTACTGGCGGAGTAAGTGCGGCAACCGGAAGATGCCGCGGCGGGCCGATATCGATCCGTCCGAGATTCCGCCGCGACTGCTGCCTTGCCTGTCGCTGGTCGACGTTGTCGATGACGAGCGGCGCTATGTCTATCGCCTGGTCGGCACGGCGGATGTGCAGGTGCGCGGCAACGACCCCACCGGCAAATCGGTGCGCGAAGGTTTCTTCGGCCCCGACGCCGACGATGCGCTGAGCTGCTACGACACGGTCTGCGAGACCCGGGCGCCGCTGCTCGACCCCACGCCGTTCCTCGCCACCAACGGCCGTTACGCGACGGAAGAAACCATCTTCCTGCCGCTCTCCGACGATGGCGAGACCGTGAACAAGATCGTCGTCTTCTTCGCCTTCAAGGACGTCCTCGACCCCAACGCGCCGGTGCAGCTGGATCTCTGACCGGCGCGCCCCGCCGCGCCACCCCGGTGACCCGGCCCGCGAATCACCATGACGGGCGGACGCCTCCGCGATATGCTGCGTTGCGATATCGGCGAGAACGCCGACGGGATTGCCGGGGTTTGGGGATCGAGATGAAGGATACGCAGCGCAGCGCGGGGAAAGCGACGGGCGAGGCCAGATCCGCTGCCCGGCCCACCCGCAACCGCGCCGCGAAGGCCAAGGGCAAGGCCGGCGCGGATGGTCCGGGCGGCGCCGGCGGGTTCCAGGACCCGCACCACGTCGCCTCGCGCGAGGCGCGGCTGGAGGCCGCGATCGGCCGCGAGGTGCGCACCTTCCGCCACCAGCTGAACATGACCGTGACCCAGCTGGCGCAGGCCGCCAACATGTCGGCCGGCATGCTGTCCAAGATCGAGAACGGCCAGACCTCGCCTTCGCTCGCCACCCTGACCGAATTGTCGCGGGCGTTGCAGGTGCCAGTCACCGCCTTCTTCCGCCGCTTCGAGGAAGAGCGCAGCGCCACCTATGTGAAGGCCGGCCAGGGCCTGCCCATCGAGCGCCGCGGCACCCGCGCCGGCCACCAGTATCAGTTGCTCGGACATTCGTTCAGCCGGCTGCTGGCGGTCGAGCCCTATCTCATCACCTTGAGCAAGAACTCCGACGTCTTCCCGATCTTCCAGCACGAGGGGGTGGAGTTCCTGTTCATGCTGGAGGGCGAGGTCGGCTACCGGCACGGCGACAAGACCTACCTGCTGCAGCCCGGCGACAGCCTCTATTTCGACGCCGACGTGCCGCACGGGCCCGAGGAATTGCGCAAGCTGCCGGCCCGCTATCTGTCGGTCATCTGCTATCCGCGCGGCAACGACTAGCCCTTTGCGTTACTTTCCTTGTAGTAAAAAAAGTTTCCTGCCCCTTGCCCTGGGCCGGCAACCGGACTAAGGTTTTTCATCCGCCGGACGCCCTGCGCCGCCCGGCAATCTGTTTGCGAACCTATGAGGTCGAACCATGTGCGGTATCGTCGGTCTGTTCCTGAAGAACCCGGCCCTGCAATCCTCGCTCGGCAGCCACCTGGAAACCATGCTGATCGGCATGACCGAGCGTGGCCCGGACAGCGCCGGCATCGCCGTCTATCACAGCCCGGTCCCCAAGGGCCGCAGCAAGCTGACCCTGTTCAACGCCGATGAATCCTATCCCTGGCGCAAGCTGGCGGGCGACCTGGGCGCCGCGCTCGATGTCGAGACCGATGTGAGCCAGAAGGGCAACCATGCGCTGCTGGTGGCCGAGACCACCGAGGCGAAGGTGATCGACTGGGTCCATGCCGAGCATCCCGAGGTGCGCATCATGGGCTACGGCTCACTGATGGAGGTCTACAAGGACATGGGCCTGCCGGGCGACGTGGCCCGCAAATACGGGCTCGCCGGGATGTCAGGCAGCCACGCCATCGGCCACACCCGCATGGCGACGGAGAGTGCCGTCACCACCGAGCATTCGCACCCCTTCACCCCGGCGCCGGACATGTGCCTGGTCCACAACGGGTCGCTCTCCAACCACAACAACCTGCGCAAATGGCTGAAAAAGCAGGGACAGAGCTTCGACACCGACAACGATTCGGAAGTCGCCGCGCGCTACTTTGCCTATCGCCTGAGCGAGGGCGCCACCTTGAAGGAGGCGCTGGAGGCCGGCCTCACCGATCTCGACGGCTTCTTCACCTTCACCATGGGCACCAAGGACGGCTTCGCCGTGGTGCGCGATGCCATCGCCTGCAAGCCCGCCGTGCTGGCCGAGAACGACGATTGGGTGGCGATGGCCTCCGAGTTCCGCTCGCTCGCCTATCTGCCCAATGTCGACAAGGCGAAGATCTGGGAGCCGGCGCCGGCGACCGTCTATACCTGGAGCCTGCATTGACATGAACGTCGTCGATCTGTCCAAGACCACGCTGCGCGAACTCAACAGCCGATTCCACCATCTGCCCAAGGACACCAATGAGCGGCTGTGGAAGCTGACCAACGTGCATGGCGAGCATGCCTGTGCGGTCGGCCTGACCCAGCCCATCGAAGTCCATATCCACGGCCATATCGGCTATTACTGCGCCGGCATGAACCAGAACGCGACCGTGGTGATCCACGGCCAATGCGGCGTCGGCGTGGCCGAGAACATGATGTCGGGCGAAGTGCGGGTGAAGGGCACCGCCTCCTCCGCCGCCGGCGCCACCGGCCAGGGCGGGTTGCTGGTGATCGAAGGCGATGCCGGCACGCGCTGCGGCATTTCCATGAAGGGCATCGACATCGTGGTCGGCGGCTCGGTCGGCGCCATGAGCGCCTTCATGGGCCAGGCCGGATCGCTTGTCGTGCTCGGCGATGCCGGAGCCAATCTCGGCGATTCGCTCTACGAGGCTCGCCTCTACGTGCGCGGCAAGGTGGAGAGCCTGGGCGCCGATTGCGTGCCGAAGCAGATGACGCCGCATCACGTCGCCAAGCTCGGCCGGCTGCTGAAGCGCGCCGGCATGGACGCCGACCCGAAGGACTTCAAGCGCTACGGCTCCGCGCGCAAGCTCTACAACTTCCATGTCGACAATGTCGACGCCTACTAACACCGTCGACAACGTCGACGCGTACTGACGGGAACCCTCAGATGAGCTCCACGCCCTTCTATACGCCGCCGCGCTGGTCCGCGACCTTCGACGCGCATTCCATCGCCGAGATTCATCGCGCGGCGCAGACCGGCATCTATGACATCCGCGGCGGCGGCGCCAAGCGCAAGGTCCCGCATTTCGACGACCTGCTCTTCCTCGGCGCCTCGGTCTCGCGCTATCCGCTGGAAGGCTACCGTGAAAAGTGCGGCACCGACGTGGTGCTGGGCACCCGCTTCGCCAAGAAGCCGATCCACCTGAAGATCCCGGTCACCATCGCCGGGATGAGCTTCGGTTCGCTCTCCGGCAATGCCAAGGACGCGCTCGGCCGCGGCGCCACCCAGATGGGCACCAGCACGACCACCGGCGACGGCGGCATGACGCCGGAGGAGCGCAAGAGCTCGAAGACGCTCGTCTACCAGCTGTTGCCGTCCCGCTACGGCATGAACCCGGACGATCTCAGGAAGGCCGACGCCATCGAGGTGGTGGTCGGCCAGGGCGCCAAGCCCGGCGGCGGCGGCATGCTGCTCGGCATGAAGATCACCGAGCGCGTCGCCAAGATGCGCACCTTGCCCATCGGCATCGACCAGCGCTCGGCCTGCCGGCATCCGGACTGGACCGGCCCGGACGACCTCACCATCAAGATCCAGGAGCTGCGCGAGATCACCGATTGGGAGAAGCCGATCTATGTGAAGGTCGGCGCCACGCGGCCCTATTACGACGTCGCGCTGGCGGTGAAGGCCGGCGCCGACGTGGTGGTGCTGGACGGCATGCAGGGCGGCACCGCGGCGACCCAGGACGTCTTCATCGAGCATGTCGGCATCCCGATCCTGGCGGCGATCCGCCCGGCGGTGCAGGCGCTGCAGGACCTCGACATGCACCGCAAGGTGCAGCTCATCGTCTCCGGCGGCATCCGCAACGGCGCCGACGTGGCGAAGGCGCTGGCCATGGGCGCCGACGCGGTCGCCATCGGCACGGCGGCGCTGGTCGCCCTTGGCGACAACGACCCGCATTGGGAAGAGGAATACAAGAAGCTCGGCACCACCGCCGGCTGCTACGACGACTGGCACGAGGGCCGCGATCCGGCCGGCATCACCACCCAGGACCCGGAACTCGCCAAAAGGCTCGACCCGGTGAAGGCCGGCCATCGCCTGGCCAACTACCTGGCGGTGCTGACCATGGAGACGCAGATCATCGCCCGCGCCTGCGGCAAGAGCCACGTGCACAACCTGGAGCCGGACGACCTGGTCGCGCTGACGGTGGAAGCCGCGGCGATGGCCGGCGTGCCGCTGGCCGGGACCAACTGGATACCCGGCAGAAACGGGATGTAGTCTCGTCTCCGCCGCCGGGAGATCAAAACACAGGGACAGAATAAGGGGAGGCTTCAACGTGGCTACCGATCTCGCCAAAGTCGCCAAAGAGCGCAAGATCAAGTATTTCCTGATCAGCTACACCGATCTCTTCGGCGTGCTGCGCGCCAAGCTGGCACCGGCCCAGGCCATCGCCGACATGCAGCAGAACGGGGCGGGCTTTGCCGGCTTCGCCACCTGGCTCGACATGACGCCGGCGCATCCTGACCTGTTCGCCCGGCCCGATCCGGAGAGCCTGATCCAGCTGCCCTGGAAGCCGGAAGTGGGCTGGCTCGCCAGCGATCTGTGGATGGACGGCAAGGAAGTCGCCGATTCACCGCGCGCGCAGCTGAAGAAGATGAATGCGCTGGCCGCCAAGAAGGGCCACCGCATGAAGAGCGGCGTCGAGTGCGAGTATTTCCTGATCACGCCCGACGGCAAGAACCTGTCCGACCCGGCCGACACCCAGGACAAGCCCTGCTACGACCAGCAGGCGCTGATGCGGCGCTACGACGTCATCACCGAGATCTGCGATTCCATGCTGGCGCTGGGCTGGAAGCCGTACCAGAACGACCACGAGGACGCCAACGGCCAGTTCGAGATGAACTGGCATTATGACGACTGCCTGGTCACCGCCGACCGCCATGTGTTCTTCAAATACATGACCAAGTCGATCGCCGAGAAGCACGGCATGCGCGCGACCTTCATGCCGAAGCCCTTCGTCAACCTGACCGGCAACGGTTGCCACGCTCATGTCTCGGTCTGGGACAAGACCGGCAAGACCAACCTGTTCAGCGACCCGAAGGGCGAGTTGGGCTTGAGCAAGCTCGCCTACCAGTTCCTCGGCGGCATCATGCATAATGCCGAGGCGCTGTGCTCGATCTTCAACCCGACGGTGAACTCGTACAAGCGCATCAACGCGCCGCGCACCACCTCGGGTGCCACCTGGTCACCCAACACCATCACCTACACGGGCAACAACCGCACCCACATGGTGCGCATCCCCGATGCCGGCCGCTTCGAGCTGCGCCTGGCGGACGGCGCCACCAACCCGTACCTGCTGCAGGCCGGCATCCTCGCCGCCGGGCTCGACGGCATCGACAACAAGCGCGACCCGGGCAAGCGCCTGGACATCAACATGTATACCGAGGGCCATACGGTGAAGGGCGGCCGCAAGCTGCCGCTCAACCTGCTCGACGCGCTGCGGCGCACCGAGAAGAGCGCCGAGCTGAAGCAGTATTTCGGCGAGAGCTTCATCAACTCCTATGTCTCGATGAAGAACGCCGAATGGAATTCCTTCACCAAGCATCTGACGGAGTGGGAGCGGCAGAACACGCTCGACTGCTGATTTCCAGCCACCCGGTTCCGGCCTGCACGCGGCGCGAGAAAAACACTCGCGCCGCTTCGCTTTTTGGCGGCGCGCTGGACGGCCACGGGATTTCACGCTGGCCGAAGCACACCATATATGGCATATTTACGTCAAAATATCTCCCAAATATTGATTTGCTCGGTGGCGCGGCCCACAGGGCCGTTCCACACCTCACTTTGCGGTCGGGCTTTTACGACCGCCGTTTGACCAAGCGCCGGGGGACGGCGCCACGGCAATGACCAGAGGGGGAATCGATGAGCGATCTTGCCGCTTCGCTGAACGTCATCTTCACCGAATTCTACTACTGGGTGACGGTCGTCATGATGTTCCTGATTCATGTCGGCTTCTGCACCTACGAGGTCGGCGTGTCCCGCCGCAAGAACCACATGACCACGCTGATGAAGAACGCGATGGTCATCCCGGTCGTCGGCGTCACCTTCTACCTGTTCGGCTGGTGGCTCTATTCGGCGATGGTCAACGGCCCCGGTATCACCGGCGGCATCGTGACCTCCCGTTTCGCCGAGCCCTGGAACGAACTGATGGGCGCACATATGGGCGGCAAGCCCGTCAGCCCGGACCTGACCGAGGCCGACACTGCCCTGTGGGCGCGCCTCAACGGCGTTTTCTGGGCCGCGTTCCTGCTGTTCTCATGGACCACCGCCTCGATCGTGTCCGGCTCCATCATCGAGCGGGTCAAATCCGGCGCCTTCTGGATCATTGCCGTGATGCTGGGGTCGGTCACCTGGATCATCGACGCCGCCTGGGGCTGGCACCCGGCGGGCTGGATGGTGCAGCTGCTCGGCTATCACGACGCCTATGCCTCGGGCGTGGTGCATGCGATCGCCGGCGGCACCTGCCTCGCCGTGCTCATCAACCTCGGGCCACGCATCGGCAAGTTCAAGCCGGATGGCACGCCGCGCAACATCCCGCCGCAGAACCCCTGGCTGGTCTGCATCGGCCTGTTCATGATCTATACCGGCTTCTGGGGCTTCTACGCCGCCTGCAACATCCCGATCTTCGACGTCCAGGCGGGCGACGGGGTGTTCTATTCCGCCACCAACATCTACCTGCAGGCGACCTCGCTTTCCGCCATCACCTTCAACTTCATCATGGCGCTGAGCGGCGGGTTGATGGCCGGCTACATCGTCTCCAAGGCGGATGCCTACTGGACCTTCTCCGGCGGCCTCGCCGGGGTGATCGCGGCCTCGGCGGGCAACGACCTCTACCACCCGATCCAGGCGATGTTCGTCGGCGCCATCGTCGTGGTGATCATCTACAAGATGCACTACTGGGTTGAGCGCAAGTTCAAGATCGACGACGCCGTCGGCGCGGTCGCCGTGCACGGCTATGCCGGCTTCCTCGGCGTATGCGCGGCCGGCATCCTGCTGTGGGGTTATCCGGCTTCGCCGGACGCCCTGCTCGGTCACGAGCAGCCCTGGGCCCATGTCACGCCCTGGGGCCAGTTCATCGGCGCGGTCATCATGTTCTGGGTGCTCGGCTTCATACCCGGCTACGTGCTGTCCTGGATCCTGAAAAAGGCCGGGCTGCTGCGTATTCCGCGCGAGGTCGAGATCGCCGGCCTCGACCATGTCGGCTTCGCGGTCGCCAAGGAGGAGGAAGACGAGATGCGCGCCCTCCTGGCCCAGGAAGCCCGCACGGTACCGGCCGAATAGAGCCACAGAGGAGACTCCGAGATGTCGACTGGCAATTTCGAGAACTGGGACGGCAATATCCTCGACCTCGGGCCGATCTACCCCTTCGTCGGGTGGGAAGGCCTCATGGTCGTGCTCTGCGTGATCTTCTGGGTCGGCTGGCACGTCTGGCAGATCAAGATGGAGAACAAGCAGCTGGAGGAAGAGACCAGACAGCTGCGGGAGGGCGGCAAGCTGCAGCAGGCGGTGGCGGCCGAGCATACGCTGGAGCGCATGTAGCACCCCCTTGCCGGCGTTGATGTAACGTCAGGCGCCATCCTCGCGGGTGGCGCCTGTTCTTTTGCGCGATCCGCCTTCAACGCGAATCCGACTGGAATGTGACGTTTTCGCGCTATTCAAATAAATTTCCTGCTAGTGGATATTCTTTCCGCGTGGCAATATGCGCGCCGTGAGGAGCCCGCTCGAACAGAGACGCCGCAAAGGCGTCCAGGCGGGAGATCAGGGGAGACTATCATGGCGCAAGACCTGCAAACGCGCGTCGATCAGATGTTCGCCAAGGACCGGCTGTGGGCCTGGGCGTTCGTGATCGTGCTCTGGATCGTGCTGGCATTCGTCTATTTCGCCGTCAGCGGCATCATCGTCGACGGCACGGCGAAAATCGTGGCGGCCGTGGCCGCCCTGCTGGTGGGCATTTTCAACACCGCATCGATCGCGGCGATGATCAGCCACTATTCGCACGACAAGAACTTCATCTACGAACTCGACATCAAGCATCTCGACGCGCATCGCTGAGCGGTTCGCCCGGCACCGGCCGTCATAGGGGAGAGTGACATGGCGCAGAAATACATGCCGCCCAAGCAGTCGCTTGGCGGACAGTTCGTCGACGCGGTCGTCATCTTGGTCCTGGTCTTCCTGGCATTGTTCATTCCGCTGAAAATGGAGCTGGCGGGCGCGTCGAAGGGCGACTGGCTCCCCGGGAACGTCACCGTCAGCCAGGGCGAGGACGGCTCCACCGTGCTCACCAGCGACAATGGCCTGATCAAGCGCACGGATGCCGAAGGCAACGTGACCTTCGAGAACCTGACCTGGGAATCGCTGGAGCAGAACCCGGTGATGCAGGAGCAGTGGGGAAAGCTGGGCTACGACCTGCAGGGCGCGGCCGGCGCCATCACGCTGCGCTACGACTATTCGCTCAACTGGCTGGGCCTGCTGGCCACGCTGGTGGCGATCGCCGCCTATTTCGCCTTCCTGATCAAGCAATCGGACAAGGAATATCGCGAAGTCATCGCCGAAAAATTCGGCGACACGCGCTGACCCTGGGCCTGGGAGAGAAGACATGCTGGACTTTCTGCAATTCCGCGGCCCCTGGGACCTGATCCAGGCCGCCGCCTGGCTGGTTTCCATCGCCTTGCTTGGCTGGATGGTGTGGGACGCCATCCGCATCGGCCAGCAGTACAGCGAAGACATCCTCACCAGCTCGGAAGAGGGCGTCGACGAGCTGGCGGCGCAACAAAGCAATCGGCAGGGGTGAGCCATGACTGACACCACAGTGAACGCCGCGCAGCCGACCAAGATCAACCTGGTCAAGGTCCTCGGGCCGGTGCACGTCTGGGCGCTCGGCGTCGGCATCGTTCTGGTCGGCGAATTCATGGGCTGGAACTATTCGGTCGAAAAGGGCGGCGCGCTCGGCTCGCTGATCGCCTGCTGGATCATCGGCCTGCTCTACACCTGTGTCGCCATGCTCGATTCCGAGGTGACATCGACGGTCGCCGCGGCCGGCGGCCAGTATACCCAGGCGAAGCACACGACCGGGCCGCTGATGGCCTTCAATGTCGGCCTCTATCTGGTGCTGGCCTACACGATGCTGGAGGCGGCGGACATCTTCGTGTTCGGCGACCTGATGGTGATCGCCTCGAACGCCACCGGCGCCGGCGAAGGCACGGTCGACGCGCGGTGCTTCGTGCTGCTCGGCGTCGCGGTTCTCGCCTTCCTGAACTATCGCGGCGTGTTCATGGCCCTGTCGGTCAATTTCCTGATCACCGCCATCGCCTTCGTCTCGATCATCATCCTGTTCTTCGCCTACCAGTTCGGCATCGGCACCACCGAGGGGCTGCAGCATGCCGCGCTCGGCATGGGCACCCTGCCCTATGGCTGGATGGGCGTGCTGGCGGCTTTCCAGTTCGCCATCTGGTACTACCTTGGCATCGAAGGCACCTGCCAGGCGGCGGAAGAAGTCCGCTCCTGCGGCCGCTCGCTGCCGCTCGGCACCATGACCGGCATGATCACGCTGCTGATCGCCGCCGCGCTCACCTGGTATGTGGCCGCGGGCATGCTGCCCTGGGAGTACCTGGGCACCGCGCTGGCGCCGCTTTACGACACCGCCCTGATGTCGGGGAACCGGTTCCTGATCATCCTGCTCTGGGTCGGCACGGTGTTTTCGGCGCTGGCTTCGGCCAATGGCTGCATCAACGACGCGGCGCGCGCGTGGTTCTCCATGGGACGCGACCGCTACCTGCCGGAGTTCTTCGCGGCGGTGCATCCGAAATACCGCACGCCCTACCGGTCGATCATCTTCCTGATCCCGATCGCCGCGGCGTTCGGCTTCCTCGGCCTGCTGGCGCCGGTGATCACCTTCTCGATCCTGTCGGGTCTGCTCGGCTACACCTTCATGCCGATCAACATGTTCCGCTTCCGCGCGAAATGGCCGCTGGGATCGATCAAGCGCGGCTACGTGCATCCGTTCCACCCGCTGCCGGCGATCGTGCTGCTGATCCTCTGCACCGCGACCTACATCGCCGTCTATCTCGGCTTCGGCACCCAGCTGCTGGCGATGATGGTGTTCTACATCGTCGCCTCGGCGTGGTTCGTCCTGTTCCGCTACAAATACGTGCGGCGCGGCGAGCAATTCACCATGGCGTGGCCGCGGCCGCAGGGCTATTGACGGCAGGCCCGCGCGAAGCGAGACGGCCGGCGGGCGACCGCCGGCCGTTTCCGCTTTCGGATGCCGCAGCAGCAGCAGACCGCCAACGACCAGAATGCTGATACCGCACGAACTCACCTGGCCGATCATCGCGGTTATGTCCGCCATAGCAGCCGCCGTGCTCGCCTGGATGTACCGACGCAACCGGCGGTCGCTGGCGTCGTTGCGCGGCGCGATCTTCGCCCCGGCCTATGAGCTGTTCGACAGCTACCGCGTGACCCAGGCCGGCATCGCCTATCCGGAGCTGTCCGGCGTCTATCGCGGGCACGCCTTCCACGTCGATGCGGTGGTCGACACGCTGACCGTGCGCAAGCTGCCGGTGCTGTGGCTCAGGGTCTCGCTGCTGGCGCCGCTGCCGGGCCTGGCGACGTTCGACGTCCTGGTGCGCTCCCACAACGTGGAGTTCTATTCGCCCTCGGCCGAGCTGCCGCATCGCCTGGAGCCGCGTCCCGGCTGGCCCGCCGACGCCATGATCCGCACCGACAACGCCGGCAGGCTGCCCGATCTTGCCGTGCTGGACCGCCACATCGAGGTCTTTTCCACGCCGGCGACCAAGGAACTGCTGGTGACGCCGAAGGGCGTGCGCATCGTCCACCTGCTGGACCAGGCAAAGCGGGCCGAGTACCTGGTGCTGCGCCAGGCCGATTTCGCCGGCCCGCAGGTGGCGCGAGACTTGCTCCGCGCCCTCATGGACCGCACCATCGCCATCCACCACGACCTGACCGCCGCCGGAGTACCAGCATGACGGAGAAACCCGCGAAGCCGATCAAGCCGCCCTTCCATCCGCTCCTCGTGCTTGTGGTGGCGACCTTGCTCCCCGGCGTCGGGCAATTGCTCAACAACCAGCCGACGCGCGGCCTGCTCTTCGCCTTCACCACCGTGGTGCTCGGC
This sequence comes from Dongiaceae bacterium, assembly GCA_044226685.1. Lineage (GTDB taxonomy): Bacteria > Pseudomonadota > Alphaproteobacteria > Dongiales > Dongiaceae > Dongia_A. Next base: position 4,511 of record JBGAGP010000010.1, on the reverse strand, counting down.
TACGTCACGTCGAAATACGCGCCGCCCCAGGCGTCGTTCGTCGGCCGCTATGCCGGCGGCGTCTTCATCCACGCCATCGCATTGATGGATGCCTATCGCTGGGCCAAGGTGCGCTGGGAGATTTTCCACCACAAACCGGGCGGTTCCTGAGGCGGCGCTCAGCGCGCCAGGATCGCGCGGACGATGCGGTCCAGCTCCCCGTCGATCGCCGTCGGCGTCAGGCCGCAGTGCCGCCCGATCTTGCCGCAATCGAGGACCGAACGGCGCGGCCGGCGGGCCGCCGTCGGATAATCCGCGCTCGTGACCGGCAGCAGCTGCGGCGCGACGACGCCGGCCGATTGCGCCGCGTCCAGCAGCAGGCGGGCGAAACCGTGCCAGGTCATCGCCTTGGCGCCACAGAAATTGAACAGCCCGGCAGCCGTTTCCTCGCCCTCCAGCAGCCTGAGGCCGACCGCCTGCATCGCCATGGCGAGCGACCGTGCCGTGGTTGGACAGCCGGTCTGATCGTCGACCACGCGCAGGGACTCGCTGGCCCGCGCCCGGGCCAGCAGCTTGGCCGCGAAGCTGTCGCCGATCTCGCTGAACACCCAGGAGGAGCGCAGGATCGCCCAATGCCGCCAGTCCAGCGTCGCCGCCACGGACTCGATGTTGAGATCGCCCGCCAGCTTGCTGGCCCCATAGACGCTGAGCGGATTGGCCGGGTCGGTCTCCAGATAAGCCGTCGGCTTCTCGCCATCGAAGACGTAGTCGGTCGAAACATGCACCAGCGGGATGCCGCGCTCTGCGCAGGCCTGCGCCACCGCCAGCGGCAATTCGGCATTGAGCGCATGGGCCAAAGCGGGCTCGGATTCCGCCCGGTCGACCGCGGTGTAGGCGGCGGCATTCAGCACGAGGTGTGGGCGGGTGCGATGGATCGCCGCCGCCGCGGCGGGCCCCACGCCGCCGCCGCCCAGCCCGCGCCGGCCGAGGCAATTCACCGCGATGCCCGCCGGCCAGGACAGTGCGCGCAGCGCGGTCGCGAGCTGGCCGGACTCGCCGAGGATCAGGATCTCGGCCACGAAACCGTCTAGGCGCTCAAGGCGGGGCCGGCCTTGCCGAGCGGTACCACTTCCGCCCCGGCACCCGGCTCGAGGATGGTCAGCTTGCCGTCGCCGAGCTTGTAGACCCGGTCGGCGATCGAGCGCCAGGCCTCGCCATGGCTGACCGAGATCACCGTGAGGCCCTCCTGGTCCACCATCTGCCGGATGCGGCCGCAGATGCCGGCCTCGGTCTCGCGGTCGAGCCCGGCCGTCGCCTCGTCCAGGATCAGGATCGCCGGCCGGTGCAGCAGCGCCCGGGCCAGCGCGATTCGCTGGCGTTGGCCGCCGGAGATCATCAGCCCGCGCTCGCCCACCACGTGGTTGAGGCCAAGCGGCAGCGCCTCGATGAAATCATCGGCGCCCGCCGCGCGCAACGCGCGCCAGACCTCGTCGTCGGTGTAGGTGTCCTCGCCCAGCGCGATGTTGTTGCGGATGGTGTCGTGGAACAACGTCACGTCCTGCGGCACGTAGCCCAGCATCTGGCGCCACTTCAGCAGGTCGACCGCGGCGAAATCCACGCCGCCCAGGATGACCGCGCCCTCCTTCGGCGGCAACAGGCCGAGGATCAGGTCCAGCGTCGTGGTCTTGCCGACGCCCGACGGGCCGATGAGGGCGGTGATCCGCCCGGGCTCGATGGTCAGGTCGGCCTCGTCCAGCAGGAGCCGCCCGTCGCGATGCTTGAAGGAAACCCCGGCGAAGCGCACGCCGGCTCGTGGGTTCGGCATTTCCTTGCCGCTGAACTGCTCCTGGCTCGCCTCGGCTTCCTCCAGCAGCTTGGTGCCGGAATTGAGCCAGACATAAGTCGCCGCCAGACGGTGGATCGAGCGCTGCACGCCGCCGAAGGTGGCGACCAGGCGCACCAGCAGAATCGACATCAGCAGCAATTCGTGCCCGCCCAGGTGCAGGAAGACGTTGCCCCCGGCCAGCCCGAGCACCAGGCAGCCGGCGATGAGTGGCGCCTGCAGCTCCTCGGCGTATTCGGCGGAGAGCACGCGCGATTTCATCCGCTCGTCAAGCTCGTCGCTGTCGGCGGACAACAAGGTCGCCATCTGCGCCTGGCGGCCCATGGCGCGGATCGACTTGATGCCGATGAAGATGTCGGTGAGATCCGCCTTCATCCGGCTCATCGCCTTGTTCTGGGCCTTGGCCGCGCGCTTCGAACGGCGCACCAGCTGGCCATAAGACACGGCCATGATCACCGCCGCCGCGGCGGCCACCAAGACCATCGGCGGCGCGATGACGTAACAGACGAACAGGTAGACCAGGATGCGGAACATCGAGGTGAGCAGATCGGCGCTGATCTGGAACGCCTCGCCCACGGCGTTTGAGCTTTCGCCCGCCGCGGCCACCAGGCGGCTCAGCCGCTGCCGGGTGTAGAAGCTCCAGCGCGCCTGCATCAGGGTCCGGATGATGGTCAGGCGGGCCTCGTTGTTGATCCGCGCCATGACGCCGGTGACATAGCGCATGACCTGGATGCCGACCGCCGCCTTGATCACCAGGAAGAGCAGGATGACCAGGAGCAACGTCACGAAATTCATCGGCAGGCCGACCGAGTTGAAGGCCTCGGCGATGACGTCGCGGATCATGCCCTTGCGCCCGCCGACATCGAGCCCGGCCGACGGGTCCAGGGCCAGGATCAGCGGCACGATGGTGGCAAGGCCGAACAGCTCGAACATCCCGGCGATGGTCAGGCCGATGACGACGATGGTCCGCTGCAACGGCGGGACGGCGGTGAACGCCTCCCACATGCCGCGCCAGAACGACGGGGACTGGTCGACCTTGGCCATCAGGCGACCGTGCTCGGCAGGCCGGCCCGGCGACGGGCGGCGGCTTCAATGCACAGGCAGGATCGCGGCATGGCCCCGGCTTGCCTGTCAGGCCAATTGCGCAAGCGCCACGGCGCCAGCACGGGGCTCGACCGCGGGAATCGCGGCCTCCAGGGCGGCGTTCCATTTCCGCCCGATCGCCTCGATGCTGTATTCGGCGGCCAGGATCGGACGCGCCAGCGCCAGGTGCAAGGCGGCAAGGCGCGGGTCGAGCAGATAGCCTTCGATGCCGCCGCGCCAGTCGTCGATGACCAGCGCGCCGCGCAGCGGCTCGAGCGATTCGAGATAGGACGCCACCACCGGCACGCCGTTGGCCAGCGCCATCACCGCGCGATTGGCCGACTTGCACAGCGAGAAGGGATCGAGCCCGCCCGGCATGACGAAAAGATCGGCGCGCGACAACTCGAAGAACACCCGCTCGTTCGACCACTCCTCGTAGCGGGTGAAGATCCGCACGTCGTGGGTCAGCGCGTCGAAGCGCATCCGGTTGTTGCTGATCACCACCAGTTCGATCGGCCGGTCGCGATGGACATGCTCGAGCTCGGAGAGGACCGGCTTCAGCAGGCCCATGCCGAAATCGGAATGGAAGCTGCCATGGCGGCCGAACCAGACCACCCGCGCGGTATCCTCCGGCAGGTGGTCGACCTGCCAGTCGGTGTCGGCGCCGAACATGTCCTGGTCGTGCTTGTCGTGGCCGGAATCCCGATCCTTGGACGGCGGGACGGCGTCGGCGGTCTCCGCCGCGAACGGCCGCCGCGACCCCGACAACAACCGGTCCATGCCGCGGCGCGGCGTGTTCGCCACCCGGCCCGGCAGCCACGCGCTCATCGCCTGGTAGGCGTCCGGCGTCAACGCGGCGTCGGGGATCACCCAGCTTTCCGCGCCGTGGCCGAGATGCGCGCGGGCGATCCGTTCCAGCGCGGTGTTGGGGGTGATGTATCCGGCCGCATGGGTCGCCAGGCCGCGCGCCGCGTCGGCGGACAGGTCGGGGCCGCGCCGCTGGGCATAGCCGGGAACGAAGATGTTGTCGCACAGATCGAGGAAGACCGGCTTGCCCTGGGCGCGGAATTGCCGCGCCAATTCGTCCAGGCGACCGCCGGCATTCTTCACCGCGATCAGCGCGTCGAAGTGGTCGGCATTGGGCAGGTCGTCGACGAAAATCGTGCTCTCATGCCCCTGTTCGCGCAGCGCCCAGGCCGGGACCAGGCAGCGATAGCGGAAGCTGGCGACGTTGGGGTCGGCGGTGGCGGCGATCCAGGCGAGTTTCATCGGCGGGCGCCTTTGAAACCGAAACGCGTCTGTGGCCGGCTGCGGGCCGGACATATCCCCGCGCCCCGGCCGGTCGCCGGGCCAGACGGCCGAATGAACGAATTTCTTTTATTTATCAATATGTTGCTCCGCGATACCAATCTCGAACCCTGGAAGAGATTGCAGCGCGTCCGTACCCCTGCCGGCAGTGCCGGCACCGCATTTTGTACTATCCAATCCACCCTGCCAATTCAAGGAGATAACCTGCCGCATGCCAGCCTCGTCCCGGGCCTGTTCCACCCCCGGCCGGGTCGGAAACGCCGCCGCCAAGCCGCGCGCCGCGTCGGCGGACAGGTCG
>JBGAGP010000182.1:0-7341 GCA_044226685.1 Dongiaceae bacterium | reverse complement strand
GCGATCCACAGCATGATCTCGCCCACCAGCATGGCGTCGATCGGCAGGTCGTAGGTGGCGTTGGCGACGATCAGGAAGCCGAGCGCGATCATCTGCACGGTGGTCTTCCACTTGGCGAGGATGCTGACCGGCACGCCGACGCGCAGCTCGGCCAGGAACTCGCGCAAGCCCGAGACCAGGATCTCGCGGCACAGGATGATCAGCGCCGCCAGGATCGCCCAGCCCTCGATATGCCGCGTCGCCACCAGGACCATGAGCACCGCCGCCACCACCAGCTTGTCGGCGATCGGGTCGAGGAAGCGGCCGAGCGGCGAGACCTGGTGCAGGCGCCGCGCGACATAACCGTCGAACCAGTCGGTGACGCAGGCCAGCACGAACAGCGCCAGCGCCACCCAATGCCAGAAGGCCCCGTTCAGCAGCAGGAAACCGACGATGAGCGGGATCGCGGCGATCCGCGACATGGTGAGGATGTTGGCGAAGTTCAGCATGGATGTGCAGCGAGGCTCCGATCACGGGTGACCATAGCAGGTCGCCCCGGCCCTGTCACAACAGCCGTCGCCGCAGGGCGGGTTTGCAGCCGGGTCATGAGGGCAGCCGGCAATTGGCTCAAATCCCGAAACCTGTCGGTTTCATCAGCCGCATTGCCGATGCGCCGGCGGGCGTGCCGCGGTTCAACCGCCGTGGAAATGGGCATAGATTTTCTGCGCCACGGCTTCGTTGATGCCGTCGACCGCGCAGAGATCCGCAAGACCCGCGCGCGCAACCGCGCGGGCGGAGCCGAAATGCAGCAGCAGCGCCTTCTTGCGCTTGGCGCCGATGCCGGGGATCTGGTCCAGCTCCGACTTGCCGATCAGCGCCGAGCGCTTGGCCCGATGGGCGCCGATGACAAAGCGGTGAGCCTCGTCGCGCAGGCGTTGCAGGAAGTAGAGCACCTGGTTCTGCGGATCGAGCGAGAAGGGCTGCCGGCCGGGAATGAAGAAGCGCTCGCGGCCCGCGTTGCGATCGGGCCCCTTGGCGATCGCCGCCACCGGCACGTCGTCGAGGCCGAGCTCGCGGAACACGTCGAGCGCGGCCGAGAGCTGGCCCCGGCCGCCGTCGATCAGCACCAGGTCCGGCCAGGTGCCGCGCTCGCGGTCGGGATCCTCGGCGATGGCGCGCGAGAAGCGCCGCGTGAGGACCTGGCGCATCATCGCGTAGTCGTCGCCGGGCTCGATCGCGCCCTTGACGGCCGCGTCGTCGGTTGCCGTCGCGGCGCGCGCGGCCTCGACTTCGGCCTGCTCGGCGCGGGTCTCGCCCTCCGGACCCAGCACGGCAGGACCCAGCACGGCGGGCGTGACTTCGGGGAGCTGCGGCGTCTCCGATGCCACCTCGTCCTTCGGCGCTTCCGGGTTCGCCGCCTCCGTCTTCGCCGCGAGGCGGCGGATGGCGAACTTCCGGTACTGGTTCTTCATGAAGCCCTCCGGCCCGGCGACGATCATGGCGCCGTACGGGTTGGTGCCGGAGATGTGGCTGTTGTCGTAGACCTCGATGCGCTTGGGCGGCTGGTCCAACCCGAACACCTCGGCGATGCCGCGCAGCAGCTTCATCTGCGTGCCGGTCTCGGCGGCGCGGCGGGCCAGCGCCTCCTTGGCGTTGAGCAGGGCATGGTCGATGGCCTTGCGCTTGTCGCCGCGCTGGGGGGCGTGGATCTCGACCTTGGCATCGGCGCGCAGGCTCAGCGCCTCGGTGAGCAGTTCGGTTTCCGCCGGCTCCTCGCTCACCAGGATCAGGCGCGGCGGCGTCTTGTTCTCGTAGAACTGGCCCAGGAACGCGGCCATGATTTCCGGCAGCTCGGCCGATTTGTCATGGCTCGGGAAATAGGCGCGGTTGCCGTAATTGCCGTGGTTGCGGAAGAAAAAGACCTGGATGCAGGTCTGGCCGCCCTGCTGGAAGGCGGCGATGACGTCGGCCTCCTCGACGCCCGCCAGGATGATGTCCTGGCGCGACTGGATCTGGGTCAGCGCCTGGATGCGGTCGCGCAGCCGCGCGGCGCGCTCGAAGTCCAACGCGTCGCTGGCCGCGCGCATCTCCAGCACCAGGCGGTCCTGGATTTCGCGGCTCTTGCCGGTGAGGAAATCGCGTGCCTCGCGCACCAGCTCGGCATAGTCGGCCGGCGCGATGCGATTGACGCAAGGCCCACTGCAGCGCTTGATCTGGTATTGCAGGCAAGGCCGGGTGCGGGCGGCGAACATGCTGTCGCTGCAATTGCGCAGCAGGAAGGCGCGCTGCAGGGCGACGATGGTGCGGTTGACCGCGCCAGCCGAGGCGAAGGGGCCGAAATACTCGCCCGGCCGGTTGCGCGCGCCGCGATGCTTGGCGATCTGCGGGATCTCGTGATCGCCGGTGATGACGATGTAGGGAAAGCTCTTGTCGTCGCGCAGCAGCACGTTGTAACGCGGCAGGAAGCGCTTGATCAGGTTTGCTTCCAGCAGCAGCGCTTCGACCTCGGTATGGGTGGCGACGAATTCCATGCTCGTCGTCTCCGCCACCATGCGCTGCAGGCGCAGGGCGAGCCGGCCGGCCTGGGTGTAGGAGGTGACGCGCTTTTTCAGGTCATGCGCCTTGCCGACATAGAGCACGTCGCCGCGCGGGTTCAGCATGCGGTAGACGCCCGGCTGGTTGGGCAGGGTCTTGACCCGCTCGCGGATCACCTCCAGCCCGCGCGACAGGCTCTCGCGCCTGGCGGGTGCGGCTTCGCCGGCATCGGCGGGATCGTCGATCGGCGCCACGGGATCGGGTTTGTTGGCTTTCACACGCATGCCGCCCCGATTACGCCGGTGCGCGGTCGTGGTCAAATCGCCCGCGATGTTCCGTTGGGAGGTTCACGGAAGTGTCGCAACCGGACAAGTTTGCAGGGGCCGAATCGCACGATTCCGCGATTCCGTTAACGGGTCCAGGTCGTCCATTGACCAAGCGGTCCAGATATCCACGACTCCTGTGGATAAGTCTGTCGAAAAGCCTGATTCCAAAATGTGTCAGTCCAGGATTCCTGCGGCCTTCACCAAATGCACAAGAAATGGGCATATTTGATCAAGGCATTGATATATATGGATTTCAATGTTTCAGATCGTCGCGCGCGAGTCACAAAGACGATTCACCGCTTGACTCTGGCGCAGATACAGGACTCCCGCGGACTCCTGTGCACAACTTCCCCCGAAAGCCGCAGGACTCGGCCATTTCGGCCCCATCCGCCAAGAGAAAATGGCGGATTTCCGCCGGGAATCGGGGCTTCGCGAAGGTGTCACATTAACGATTAACGCGGTACCGTTCGATTTCGACACCGACAGCACTGGCCTCGGGTATGACATCCAGCTTCTCGACCCGGATCTTGGCGCCGATCACTCGGTGATCCTCGAGGCAGAGGGCGGCAATTCGCTCGGCCATGGTCTCGACCAGGTTGATGTGGCCGCCCGCCAGCAGACCGCGGATGCCCTCGACCACTTCGGCGTAGCAGACGACGTTGCGGTGCTCGTCGTTGATCGCCGGATGCTCGTGGCAGGTCAGCTCGAGGTTGATCCGCACCCGCTGATCGGCGTGCTTTTCATGGCTGTAGACGCCGATCCGGCAGGGCAGGACCAGGTCCCGCACGAAGACTTTCAGGGTGCGGCCGTGCGAAACAGCCGGCAATGCGGTGACTTTTTCCGCAGTCGACATGATGGCTCTGATCCTTTCGGACGTTCGCCGCACTCTGGGGCAGGTGAAGGGACCGCACCCTGGGGTCCCTCGTCAATGATCGGTGACCTGGATCATATGGTGATGATCCTGGCATCCGGAACCCCGTCACGAGAGGGCAGTTCCGACACCGACATGCATTATAGCGACCTGCCGGCCGATTGCGACTCGAACCGCCGGCCTATTCGCTTGGCTGGAAGCCCTTGCCCGGCACCTGCCAGCCGAGATGTTCGCCGCCGTCCAACGCAATCATTTGTCCCGTCATCGACGGCGCACTCAAGATGTAGAGGATGCCGCGGGCGATCTCCTGCGGCGTCGCGCCGTGGCCCAGTGGCATGGCAGCGGATTGCGCGGCGAACTGCTCCTCCGTCTGGCGCGGCGAGGGCAGGGTCGGGCCGGGCCCGATGCCGTTGACCCGGATGCGCGGCGCATAGGCGAGGGCAAGGGTGCGGGTCAGCGTCCACAACCCCATCTTGGCGATGGTGTAGCTGACGAAATAGGGCGTCAGCTTCCACACCCGCTGGTCGAGCAGGTTGACGATGTTGCCCTGCTCGCCCTCCGGCAATTGCCGGGCGAAGGCCTGGGACAGCACGAAGGGCGCGCGCAGGTTGGCCTCCAGGTGCTTGTCCCAGCTTTCCCGCGTGACCGTGTCGGCCTTGTCCATCTCGAAGACCGAGGCGTTGTTGACCAGCAGGGTGAGCGGCCCCAGCTCCGCCGTCACCCGCGGAATGATCGTCACCACCTCGTCCTCGCTGCCGAGATCGGCGGCCACGGTCATCGCCCGGCCGCCGCGCAGGCGCACCTCCGCCGCCACCGCCTCGGCCTTGGCCGCCGACTTGCGGTAATGGATGGCGACGCTCCAGCCGTTCTCCGCCAGGCGCAGGGCGATCGACTTGCCGATGCGCTTCGCCCCGCCGGTGACCAGGGCGATCTTGGTCGAGTTCTCGTTGGCGACGTCGGTTGGCATGGGGAATTCCGCGGCGGAGTCGGGTGGGCCGCCTCATCCTGGCTGCCGGCACCCCGGGAATCAAGGCACCGGAACCACGTCGTCCAGGCCGGGATGGGGGAACGCTTCGGGCCTGCAACGGCGCGGCAACTATGCTAGCGTGGCAAAAAACGAGAAAAGCCTGGGACCGAGGGGGGAGCGCCTGCAGGCTGCAGCTTTCATCGTCGCCGACGATCACCCGATGGTCAGGGAAGCCCTTTCCCTGGCGCTGCGCAACGCATTCGCGGGCGCGATCGTCATCCCGTCCGGCAGCTACGAGGAGACCGCCGCCGCCATCGCCACGCATCCGGAGACCGATTTGGTCGTCCTCGACCTCGACATGCCCGGGATGCAGGGCCTGGCTGGCGTCGCCGCCTTGCGCGCGGCGCATCCGGCGGCTCCCCTGGTCATCGTCTCCGCCACGCGCAATCCGGCGGCGATGCGCCAGGCGGTCGAAATGGGCGCCGCCGGCTTCATCCCCAAATCGGCGCCGATGGAACAGATCGTCGCCTCGGTCCGCGCGGTCATGCAGGGCGAGGTGATCCTGCCTCCCACGGCCGGCGACGGCGTCCTGCCGGCCTCCGACGCGGACCTGGCGGCGCGCGCCGCCAGCCTGACGCCGCAGCAGCACCGCGTCTTCGCGCTGATGTCGGAAGGCAAGCCGAACAAGATCATCGCCTATGACATGCAGATCGGCGAGGCGACGGTGAAGGCGCATGTCACCGAGATCCTGCGCAAGATGGGCGTCCATTCGCGCAGCCAGGCCATCGTGCTGGCCCAGCGCCTGGCGCTGGAGCCGGGCGCGCTGCCGGCGCATCCGGCGATCGCCGCCGACGAGGGCTGAGGCGCAAGCCTATTGCTGCGTGCCCGGCATCGTGGCATCTAGTCTCATCACCAGCCGCATTCGGTCGAAACCGTTGAATGGTCCGCGAAAATCGGCTGTGAGCTCCAGGTGATGCGGGTGGCCGAGCGCCATGTCCAGATAGCCGAAGCCGGTCAGTTCGGATTCGACGTCGCTCGGGCCAAATCTGTCTTTGCGGGTGCTCGCAAACTCGATGACAAGAACCGGGCGTTGGCCGATCTGCGATTTCCCCTTCACCACGCCGCTGAAATACCAATCGGCGCCGTTGAAGACACCGAACGGAAGGGTGATCGTATCTCCGGTCTTGTAGCTCGGCCGATCGAACAGGGGGTAGGTCACGTTGCCCTGCTCATCGCATTTCAGCTGCTCTCCCGTCGTGCGCATCAGGCAGGTCACGTTGATTTGTGACTGGGCCTGCGATTGATCCGTAACGGCGACTTTGGTATAGCCCGCCATCGATAGTTCGAGGTCGCTGCCCACGAGACGGGCGGTGACGTCGCCTTCAAACCGATCCTCGACCGTGCGCACAATGTCCACGTTCTTGTAGTAGTTGAGCGAAACGTCGACCGCAAAATGGACACTGGAGATCTCGCCATACTTCATGGCGATCGGCACATCTACGACTTCCACCGGGCTTGTGAGTTTCGACTGCCCGAAGCAGGGCGCGGTGCCGGTCATGATGACGATGAGGGTTGCAGCCCAGAACAGTGGCCTCATGCGTGATGTTTCCCCGGTTGATGCAGTGCAGCCGATATCCTATTCCGCGCTTGCCGCCCTTTGCGCGATCAGCGCGCGCAATTGCGCAGGCTTCACCGGCTTCAGCAGCACGTCGACGCGCTGGCCGCGGGCGGCGTTCAGTGTCGCCGGGTCGCGCTCGGCGGTGATCAGCGCCGCCGGCAGGTCCTCGCCCCAGTTGCCGCGCAGGCGGGCGATGGTGGCGAGGCCGTCTTCCTTGCCCTGGCCGAGATGCAGGTCGATCAGCAGCAGATCCGGCGCGCGGCCGAACTCGGCGACACTGCCCAGCACCTCCTCGGCGCTGCTGCCGAGCGCGGTCTGGCAGCCCCAGGAGCCGAGCAGGGCGGCCATGCCCTCGCGCACCTGGCGCTCGTCGTCGATGCAGACGACGAAAGGCGCGTGGGCGAAGCGGCGCGATTTCGGCGGCGTGGCGGCGTGGACCGACTGGCGCACCTCGCTGATCGGCGCCAGCGGCACGCTGATGGCGAACGCCGACCCGTGGCCTGGCGTGGAATGCAGGCTGATGCGGTGGCCGAGCACGCGGGCGATGCGGTCCACGATGGCAAGGCCAAGGCCCAAGCCGCGTTCGCCGTCGCGGCTGGTGCCGCGCAGCCGGGTGAATTCGCGGAACACCGCCTGGCGATGCTCCGGCGCGATGCCGGGCCCGTTATCGGCGACCACGATGTTGAGCACCGGTGCCCCCTGCTCGTCGCGGCCGCGCCGGCAGCCCAGCAGCACGCGCGGCTTGCGTCCGGCCTGGTGGCCGTAGCGGATGGCGTTGGAGATGAAGTTCTGCAGGACGCGGCGCAGCAGCGCAGGGTCGCTCTTGGTGACGCCGGTCGAGCGCACCACGCGCAGCTCGACGCCGTGGTTCTGCGCGATCGGCGCGAAGGAGGCGGCGAGCGATTCCAGCAGCGGTCCGACCGGCAGGGCGCGCACTTCCGGCTTCACCGCGCCGGCGTCGAGCTTGGCGATGTCGAGCAAGGCGTCGAGCAGCGCCTCGACCGAGGCCAGGCCGTCATCGACCTTCGCCACCAGCTCGTCCTGC
>JBGAGP010000009.1:0-67384 GCA_044226685.1 Dongiaceae bacterium | reverse complement strand
GCGGTGAAGACCGACAAGGGCGACGTCAAGTGCGACACCGTCGTCATCGGCGCCGGCGCCTGGACGCCGAAGCACTGGGAGTGGCTGGGCAAGGCCGACAAGCTGGACCTCGGCTACAAGGACGGCCGCGTCGCCAAGAACCACGACATGTGGACCTATTGGCGCCTGCTGGAGGGCGAGGTGTTCATGCCGGAGGGCATCGACTTCCGCACCGCCGACGATCGCGACTCACCCGTGCTGCATGTCGAGCTGATGAACACGCCGGTCGTCACCGAGGACGGCAAGGAGTTCAAGGACAAGCACTTCTACATGTACGCCCGCTATGCGGCGGAGCGGGTCGGCGCGCCGGGCATCCAGGGCGGCACCATTCCGATCAAGATCGGCGGCAAGGCCGATGTCGAGCCCTACGGCCATCTGAGCGACGCGTACCAGGCCGATGACTGGTTCGCCGACTATTACTGCGCGACCCTGAGCTACCTGTTCGGCCGCTTCAAAGGCGCGCGCAAGCTGTTCAAGGAGCGGCGCAACGGCGGCATCGGCGCCTTCACGCCGGACAACGTCCCGGTGTTCGACTGGGTTGCCGACAATGCCTGGATGATCGCGGACTCGAATCATGGCTTCAAGATGATCGGCGTGGGCGAATTGTCGGCGCGCCACCTGCTGGGCGGGCCGGTGCCGGACGAGCTGAAGCCGTTCAGCCTGAAACGCTATGCCGATGGCTGGACTTATGGCGGCGGCAATTCCAACTGCCCCTGGGTCTGATCGGCGGCGCGGCAGGCCGCGGCGATGACGACCCTGCGCGGCGGATGCCTGTGCGGCGCCGTCCGCTACGAGACGGAGGCCGAGCCGATCTTCGCCGGCCTCTGTCATTGCCGCGACTGCCTGAAGGCGACCGGCGCCGGCTTCGCGCCATATATGGGCTTCAGGCTGGCCGATCTGCGGATCAGCGGCGAGACCAGGCGCTATACCAACCTGACCGATGACGGCCGGCCGACCTCGCGCCTGTTCTGCCCGACCTGCAGCACCATCATGTTCGGCGACGGCGGCGAGGACGACAGGTCCGGCATCATCACGCTCTACGCCGGCACGCTGGACGATCCCAGCCTGTTCCACCCGCGCGAGATCATCTTCGCGCGCAGCCGTCCGCACTGGGCGGTGACCGCGGATCACCTGCCGACCTACGACACCAACCCGCCGCAATAGCCGCGCAAGAACCGGCTGGCCGCGCCCGGCGCCGGCCGACATAGTCCTACCATGAACGCGCCCGGACAGCTCCGCATGGGTCGGTTGGATTGGTGCCTGCTGCTGGCGCTCTCGGTGCTGTGGGGCGGCTCGTTCCTGTTCGTCGGCATCGCCGTCAGGGACCTGCCGCCCTTCACCATCGTGCTGCTGCGGGTGGCGATCGCGGCGCTGGCGCTCAATCTCGCGCTGCGCGCCGCCGGGATTGCCCTGCCGCGCGACGGTGCCAGCTGGCGCGCCTTCCTCGGCATGGGCCTGCTCAACAACGCGATCCCCTTCTCGCTCATCGTCTGGGGCCAGACCCATATCGCCAGCGGCCTGGCGGCGATCCTGAACGCGACGACGCCGCTGTTCACCGTGCTGGTGGCGCATTGCCTGACGGCGGATGATCGTCTGACCCGCGCGCGCCTGGCCGGGCTGTTGATCGGCTTTGCCGGCGTGGTGGTGCTGATCGGCCCGGAAGCGCTGCGCGGCCTGGGCGGCGACGTTCTCGCGCAATGCGCGGTGCTGGGCGCAGCCTGCTCCTATGCTTTCGCCGGCGTGTTCGGGCGGCGCTTCAAGCGCATGGGAATTCCGCCACTCGCCACCGCCGCCGGCCAGGTGACGGCGTCGTCGCTGCTGCTCCTGCCGCTGGTGCTGCTGGTGGACCGGCCCTGGACCCTCACTTTGCCCGGCGCCACGGTCTGGGGCGCTTTGATCGGCCTCGCACTGCTGTCGACCGCGCTCGCCTATGTGCTCTATTTCCGCATCCTGGCCGCGGCGGGCGCCGTCAACCTGCTGCTGGTGACGTTCCTCATCCCGCCCAGCGCCATCCTGCTCGGCGCGATCGTGTTGCGGGAGACCCTGCAGGCCACCGACCTGCTCGGCATGGCGCTGATCGGCGGCGGCCTCGTCGCCATCGACGGCCGCCTGCCGCGCGCCATCCTGGCGCGCTACCGGGCGTACTCATAGGGTATTGGCGTCGCGCCGCGTGCGCCACAGCGAATAGACGACTCCGCCCAGCAGCAGGCCGAAGGTCACGGCCAGCGAGATCTCCGCCGGGATCTTGCCGATCAGATCGACGGTTAAGATCTTCCCACCGATGAAGACCAGGATCAGCGCCAGCGCGTATTTCAGGTACTGGAAGCGATGGATCGCCGCCGCCAGCGCGAAATACAGCGCGCGCAAGCCGAGAATGGCGAAGATGTTGCTGGTGTAGACGATGAAGGGATCGGTGGTGATGGCGAAGATCGCCGGCACCGAATCCACCGCGAAGATGACGTCCGCGATCTCGATCAGCGCCAGCGCCAGGAACAGCGGCGTCAGCCAGGTAACGGTCTTGCCGCTCTTCCCATCGGGCAGCCGGACGAAGAAGCGGTCGCCATGCAGATTTGGCGTCACCCGGAAATGCCGCTTCATCCAGATCAGCAGCGGGTTCTTGTCGAGCTCGGGCTTGCTGTCGCCGACCCAGAGCATCTTGATGCCGGTCAGTACCAGGAAACCGCCGAAGATATAGAGGATCCAGGAGAACTGCGTGACCAGGGCGGCGCCAAGGCCGATCATGATGGCGCGCAGCACGATGACGCCGAGGATGCCCCAGAACAGCACGCGATGCTGATAAAGCCGGGGAATGGCGAAATAGGAGAAGATGAGCGCGATGACGAAGACGTTGTCCATCGCCAGGCTCTTCTCGACCATGAAGCCGGTCAGGTAGTTGATGCCGGGCTCGGGGCCCAGGTGCCACCACACCCAGCCGCCGAAGACGAGCGCGATGGCGATGTAGAAGGCGCTGAGCGCCAGGCTTTCCTTGACCTCGATCTCGTGCTGGTCGCGATGCAGGACCCCCAGGTCGAAGACCAGCAGAGCGAGCACGATGCCGATGAAGGCAAGCCACATCCAGCCCGGCTTGCCCAGGAAGTCGCCAAAGAGAATGGTTGCGAGAAGTTCCATCGCGCACCGCCCAGTCGGAGTTGCCATTCATGCAGCTCCGACATCGCAGCCTGGAAGGACTGCCAGAGGGGCCCGGCGCTACCCGGAAGCAGATGAGGGCGGGCCGGAGCCACCGCAAGAGGCCGCGGACAAAAAAAGGCGGGGCCCGAAGGCCCCGCCCGCGATCCGGGAATTCGCCCCGGCGACCGTCTATTGCGGCAACTTGCCGTCGGCGCCGATCAGGCTCAGATAGGCGATCAGATCGGCCCGCTTGGTGTCGTCCTTGACGCCGGCATAGGTCATCTTGTTGCCAGGCACCTTGGCCTTCGGGTCCTTCAGATATTCGTCGAGCGTGGCAGCGTCCCAGGTCAGCCCGGAACCCTTCATGGCCTCGGAATACTTGAAGCCCTCGAAGCTGCCGGCAGGCCGGCCGACGACGCCGTTGAGCACCGGCCCGAGGCTGTTCTTGGCTTTCTCGCCGACCTGATGGCAGGCCTTGCAGACGGCGAAGACCTTCGCCCCCGCCGCAGGATCGGCGGCCGAGGCCGCGCTCAGGGTGAACATCTGAAACGCCGCTGCGAGCGCCAGTGTCGCGGAAGCCATTCGAAGCATTTTATCCACCCTCTATCGGTCGGAATACGCCCCGCCCCGTCGCCGGGGCGGGGCTTGCCTCGATATCATCACGCACTCAGTGCCTTGGCAATTGGCAAGACACGCACGCGCTTTTCAGTCGCAGCCGCCAGGGCATTGGCGACCGCTGGGCCGACCGGCGGCACGCCCGGCTCGCCGACGCCCGACGGATTCGCCGTCGACGCGACGATATAGGTCTCGACCCTGGGCATCTCGTCGATGCGCAGCGGCAGATAGGCATCGTAGTTCGCCTGATCGACCCTTCCGTCCGAGAGGGTTAATTCTTCATGAAGTGCCGCCCCCAGGCCGAAGCCGATGCCACCTTCCATCTGCGCGCGCACCTGGTCGGGATTGATGGCGGTGCCGCAATCGACGGCGCAGACCACGCGCTCGACCTTGAAGCCGCCCTTGCCGTCCATGGCGATCTCGGCCACCTCGGCGACCACGGTGCCGAAGGATTCGTGCAGGGCGATGCCGCGCGCTTTGCCTTGCGGCAACTCGCTGCCCCAGCCGGCCTTCTCCGCCGCCAGGTTGAGCACGGCCAGATGGCGCGGATGGTCCTGCAGCAGTTCGCGGCGCAATTCCACCGCGTCCTTTCCGGTCGCCCGGGCGATCTCGTCGATCATCGTCTCCATGACATAGGCCGTATGGGTGTGCCCGACCGAGCGCCACCACAGGACCGGCACGCCCACCTTGGCGTTGACAATCTCGGAGCGGAAATTCTCGATCGTGTATGGCGCGTCATAGACACCTTCGACCGAGGTGGCGTCGACCCCATCCTTCACCATCATGGCCTCGAAGGGCGTGCCGATCAGGATGGATTGCCCGACCTGGCGGTGATGCCAGCCGACGATCTTGCCATCGGCATCGAGGGCGACCTTCACCTTGTGCACGAAGAGCGGGCGGTAGCGGCCGCCGCGCATGTCGTCCTCGCGGGTCCACAACACCTTGACCGGCGCCTTCCAGCCGATCGCCTTGGCGGTCTCTACCGCTTCGGCGATGACATCGCCATCGGTCACCGCGCGGCGGCCGAAGCCGCCACCGGTCTTCATCACGTGCAAGGTCACCTTCTCCGGCGCCAGGCCAGCGATCTGCGCGGCGATGCCCTGGTAGAGATCAGGCATCTGGTGTCCGCCCCAGATCTCGAGCACGTCGCCGTTCATGTGGGCGACGGCGTCCAACGGCTCCAGCGCCGCATGGGCGAGATAGGGGAACTGGTAGGTCGCCTCGATCACCTTGGCGGCGCCTTTCAGCGCTGCATCGACATCGCCGCGATTGGCGGCGGTGGCGGCGTCCGTCTGGTCGGCCGCCGCCAGATATTCCTGCACCAGCTCGGCCGAGCCACGCTTCTCCGCTTGGGCTTCGTCCCATTCCACCGTCAGCGCCTCGCGGCCCTTCATCGCGGCCCAGGTATTCTCCGCGACGACGGCGACGCCACGCGAGATCTGCACCACGTCGACGACACCCTTCACCGCCTTGGCGGCGGCGGCATCGAAGGATTTCACCGTGGCGCCGAACAGCGGCGGACGCGCCACCAGCGCCGTCAGCATGCCCGGCAGATTCACATCGATGGTGTAGGTCTGCCGGCCGGTCGCCTTCAGGCCGGAGTCGAGGCGGCGGAAATCCTCCGACCCGATCAGCTTCCATTGCTCCGGCGCCTTCAGCGCGATTTCCGCCGGCACCTCTTCTTGCGCCGCCGCATCGGCCATCGCGCCGAATGTCGCCTGCTTGCCGGAGGCGTGCGACAGCACGCCCTTCTCCGCCTTGATCTCGGCGGCCGGGACATTCCATTGCTTCGCCGCCGCATTGATCAGCATGGTGCGCGCGATGGCGCCCGCCTTGCGGTAGCGGTCGAAGGACGAGAACATCGCCGACGACCCGCCGGTCAACTGGAACTGCCCGCCGGCGATGAGGTTGCCGTAGAGCTTCGGATTGCCGGCGCCGCCCTCGACCACGAGCTGGCTCCAATCCGCCTCCAGTTCCTCCGCCACCAGGGTGGCGATGCCGTGATAGCAGCCCTGGCCCATGTCCATGTGGGCCGAGAGGATCGTCACCTTGTTGTCCGGGGTGATGTCGACATAGCCGGCGAAGGGGTTCGGATTGGCCGCCGCATCTTCCGCGCCGGCGCCCGGCACACGGAACGAGATGGCGAGACCGGCGCCGGTGGCTGTAGCGCCGACCAGGAACTGGCGGCGGCTGGGACGAAAGCTGGTCGTTTCCGCCAGCTTGGCGAGATCGACGTCGGCGAGAATGGATTGGGGAATGCGATAAAGGAATTTCATGGCGTCACCTCACGCGAGCGATTTGGCGGCTTCGTGGATACCGGCGCGGATGCGCTGATAGGTGGCGCAGCGACAGAGGTTGCCGCTCATCGCCGCGTCGATATCGGCATCCGTGGGCTTCGGGTTGTCGGTCAGCAGCGCGGTCGCCGCCATCACCTGGCCCGATTGGCAATAGCCGCATTGCGGCACATCGAGACTGGTCCAGGCGGCCTGCACCGCCGCGGCCACCTTGCCGTCGAGGCCCTCGATGGTGGTGATCTTGCTGCCCTCCACCGTCGAGACCGGGGTGATGCAGGCGCGGATCGGCTGGCCGTCCTGGTGCACCGTGCAGGCGCCGCATTGCGCCATGCCGCAGCCGAACTTGGTGCCGGTCAGCCCGACCACATCACGGATCGCCCACAAAAGCGGCATATCGGGGTCGACATCGACCTCATGCACTTGCCCATTGATGTCAAGTTTCATCGGATCGCCTCCTGGCTTTAGCGATAGTCATATGAAGGTGGAATGCGGCAACACCGGCGCCAAATGAATATCTCCCCAGATCGCGCGCCGCGTGTCGAAATGATCTGGGCCTGTCGCGGCATTTGAGCAATACCCGGAAGGTCTCTCTCTCTTGCCTATTTCTATTCCGCCAGTGCCGCGACGCTCGGCGTCGCCATGCCGGAAGTGGCGACGACACCATCGGCGTTGCCGCGTGCCCGCCGCGCTGATGCGGTCGCGCCGGGCCAGCCGGAATGCCATCCATTGCAGCGCCGAACGGCGCAGGCCGCGCGCCTGTCGGGCCCCCAGTAAATTATTGAAAAGTCTTAATAATAGACTGGGAGAGGCAGTGTTCCGGATCGGTGGGCGCAGGCCGGCTTGGGCGGCTGCGGGGGTTGACGGACAGACCGCCCAAGTGTCATATGCCGGCCGCAATCGGCGTTTTGGCCAAAATCCCAAAATCAGGTTGTGAGATCGCCGTGCGGCTGTCGCACGGCACGAAATGGCGTGGATCGATTTTCCCCGCCTTGAGAGCCTAGGAGATACGAATGGCTAACGGTACCGTGAAGTGGTTCAACGCGCAGAAGGGTTTCGGCTTCATCCAGCCGTCCGACGGCTCGAAGGACGTGTTTGTGCATGTGAGCGCCGTTGAGCGCGCCGGCTTGCCCGGCCTCACGGAAGGTCAGAAGGTCAGCTTCGACGTGGTGACCGAGCGCGGCAAGACCGCCGCCGGCAATCTGAAGCTGGCCTAAACCAGACTTCACAGACGTCACAGTCTGCGAAAGCCCCGGCCCAACGGCCGGGGCTTTTTGCTTTCAGGCACTGTCGTCGGCTCCGGCCACGGCGTCGATGCGTTGGCCCAGCTGGTCAAGCAGGGCGTGGATCCGCCCCAGGTCCTGGCGCGACAATCCCCTGGTCAATTCCGCCTCCAGCGCGCGGGCCCGCGGCACGATCGCCTCGTAGGTCTTGCGGCCCTGGCGGCTCAGGGTGAGCTGGATCAGGCGTTGGTCGGTCGGATGCCCTTCCCGTGCGATCAGCCCCGCCTTCAGCAGCGCCGCCACCGCGCGGCTGACCTTCGCCTTGTCCATCTCGGTCTTGTCGCCGATCTCGTTGGAGGAGAGCGGCGCGAAGGACCCGAGCACGGCGATCACCCGCCATTCGGCGATCGAGATGCCGAATTCGTCCTGGTAGCGCCGGGCGAAGGCCCGGCTCAGGCGGTTGGCCAGCACCGACAGGCGATAGGGCAGGAAGGCTTCCAGGCGGAACTCCGCCCCGGCTCCGGCAGATCGTTTCACGTGGAACAAATCCCTTGACACTCGTTGCAAGTGAAACGACTTTAGGGCAAGGGCCGGCGCCCGGCAAGGTGCCCGCGACCGGCCGGCAAGCAAGGTGACGCCATGAAGACCTACATCGCCCTTCCCCGCGTCGAGGGCCGCACCTCGCGTCAGGCGCATGCGAACCTGCCGGAAGGCACTTTCGAACGCGAGCTGGGGAAGGAAGGCTTCTTCGGCCCGGCGACGCACATGTATCACCGGCATCCGCCGACCGGCTGGGTCGATTGGCAGGGCCCGCTGCGGCCCCGTGCCCTCGACCTCAACAAGCTGACCGGCGCCGCGGCTTCGCCCTGGGACGCGCCGGCGGTGCTGTCCAATGCCAGCGTCTCGCTGCGCTTCTGGCGGGTGCCGGAACGGATGGTGGATCTGGCGCGCAATGGCGACGGCGACGAGCTCATCTTCGTGCATGAGGGTGCCGGCGACCTCTATTGCGACTACGGCCACCTGGCGATCCGCGCCGGCGACTACGTGATGCTGCCGCGCGGCACCATGTGGCGCATCGACAGCGCCAAGCCGCTGACGGCGCTGCTGATCGAGGCCACCAACGGTTCTTATCAGCTGCCCGACAAGGGCCTGGTCGGGCCGCACGCCATTTTCGACCCGGCGATGCTGGACGTGCCGGCCATCGACGACGCGTTCCTGGCGCAGCAGGATGAGAAGCCCTGGAAGGTGCGGATCAAGCGCAATGGCGCCGTGTCCACCGTCACCTATCCCTACAACCCGCTGGACGCCGTGGGCTGGAAGGGCGACCTGGCACCGGTGCGCATCAACGTCGCCGACATCCGGCCGCTGATGAGCCACCGCTACCACCTGCCGCCCTCGGCCCACACCACCTTCGTCGGCAACCGCTTCGTCGTCTGCACCTTCTGCCCGCGACCCTTCGAATCCGCCGAGGACGCGTTGAAGGTGCCGTTCTTCCACAGCAACGACGACTACGACGAGGTGCTGTTCTACCATGCCGGCGATTTCTTCAGCCGCGACAACATCAAGCCCGGCATGCTGACCTTCCACCCCTGCGGCTTCACCCACGGCCCGCATCCGAAGGCGCTGAAGAACGCGTTCAGGCAGAGCAAGCCGGCGACCGACGAATACGCTGTGATGATCGACACCCGTGACGCGCTGACCCTCGGCGACATGCCCCAAAATGTCGAATGGACCGGCTATGTCGACAGCTGGAAATCCCCCGGCGCATAGCGTGAGGAAGGCCTGACATGAAGCTGGCGAGCCTCAAATCCCCCGGCCGGGACGGGCGGCTGCATGTGGTGAGCCGCGATTTGGCGCGCGCCATACCGGCGCGGGCGGCGCCGACGCTGCAGGCGGCACTTGATTCCTGGCGCGAGATCGCGCCGCTGCTGCAGATCGAGGCGATCGAGTTGGAGACCGGCCGGCGCAACGATGCCATCGCCTTCAACGAGGTGGCCTGCGCGGCGCCCCTGCCGCGCGCCTATCAATGGGCGGATGGTTCGGCCTACGTGAACCACGTCGAACTGGTGCGCAAGGCGCGCGGCGCCGAGATGCCGGCGAGCTTCTGGACCGATCCGCTGATGTACCAGGGCGGCTCGGATTCCTTCCTCGGCCCACGCGACCCGGTCCTGATGGCGGATGAGGCCTGGGGCATCGATTTCGAGGCCGAAATCGCCATCATCACCGATGACGTGCCAATGGGCGCCGGCGCCGAGCAGGCCCTCGACCACATCAAGCTGCTCATGCTGGTGAACGACGTGTCGCTGCGCAACCTGATCCCGGGTGAGCTCGCCAAGGGCTTCGGCTTCTTCCAGTCGAAGCCGAGCAGCGCCTTTTCCCCCGTCGCCGTGACGCCCGATGAACTGGGCGGCGCTTGGCGCGGCGGCAAGCTGCATCTGCCACTCCGGTCGCGATTGAACGGCGAATCCTTCGGCCATCCGGATGCCGGCACCGATATGACCTTCCATTTCGGCCAGTTGATCGCCCATGCCGCGCGCACGCGACCGCTTTGCGCCGGAACCATCATCGGCTCCGGCACGGTGTCCAACAAAGGCGCCGATGGCGGCCCGGGCAAGCCGGTCACGGCGGGCGGCGCCGGCTATGCCTGCATCGCGGAGCAACGCACGGTGGAAACGCTCTCGAGCGGCCAGCCGACGACGCCGTTCCTCCGCTTCGGTGACCGCGTGAAGATCGAGATGCTGGATGAGCGCGGCGCCACTATCTTCGGCGCCATCGAACAGGAAGTGATCCGCTACGAAGGAATCGCCTAGCCGGCCTTCCGCATTTCCACCGGCACGGCCACGCCGCTGCGCTCCAGGTGGCCGCAGAGGCTGGATTTCAGCCGGGCCAGGCCGGCATCGTCGCGCGCCTCCGCGCGGGCCACCAGCACCGCCTGGGTGTTCGACGCGCGCAGCAGCCACCAGCCGTCGGCGGTGTTGACCCGCACGCCATCGACGTCGTCGAACCTGGCCGACTCGCCCTTCAGCTGGTCGCGCACTTCTTCCACCACCTTGAACTTGCGGTCGTCGGCGCAGTCGAAGCGCAGTTCCGGCGTGTTGACCAGGCTCGGCAGCTGGTCGCGCAGGGCGGACAGGTCGCCGCCATGACGCACCACCGCCTTCAGCAGGCGAACCGCGGCATAGAGCGCATCGTCGAATCCGTAATAGCGGTCGGCGAAGAAGATGTGGCCGCTCATCTCGCCGGCGAGCGGCGCGCCGGTCTCGGCCATCTTCACCTTGATCAGCGAATGGCCGGTCTTCCACATCAACGGTTTGCCGCCCAGACGCGCGACCTCGTCGAACAGCACCTGGCTTGCCTTCACGTCGGCGATGATGGTGCTGCCCGGCTTGTCCTTCAGCACGTCGCGCGACAGCACGGCGAGCAGCTGGTCGCCCCAGATGATTCGCCCACGACCGTCGATGGCTCCGATGCGGTCGCCGTCGCCATCGAAGGCGATGCCGAGGTCGAGCTTGCCGCGCGCCACCGCCTGCTGCAGGTCGACGAGGTTCTTCGGCTCGGTCGGATCCGGGTGGTGCGCCGGGAACGTGCCGTCGATCTTCTCGTGCAGCAGGACGTGGCGGCCGGATAGTTGCGCGGTCAGCAGGGACATCGCCTCGCCGGCGGCGCCGTTCCCCGCGTCCCAGCCGATGGAAAGCCCGGACAGGTCCACGTCGGCAAGTTCGCCGGCCAGGCGCGCCACGTAGTCGGGCAGCACCGCGACGCTCTCATGCGAGCCGCTTCCGGTCACCACGTCGTTCGCCGCCGCGAGCTTCGCCAGCTGCTGGATCGCTTCGCCGTAGAACGGCTTGCGGCCGATCATCATCTTGAAGCCGTTGTGGGTCGGCGGGTTGTGCGACCCGGTCACCATGATCCCGCCATCGGCATCGAGCTTGTAGACCGAGAAATACAGCATCGGCGTCGGGCCGCAGCCGATGGCGAGCACCCTGGCGCCGCTGGCCACCAGGCCGCGCTGCAAGGCGGCCGCCATCGCGGGCGAACTCAGGCGTCCGTCGCGGCCCAGGGCAACGACCGGATTGCGGCCCAGCTTGCGCGCGAGGATGCTGCCGAAGGCGCGGCCGATCCATTCGGCATCCGCTTCGAACAGGGTCTCGCCGACGATGCCGCGGATATCGTATTCGCGCAGAATGCTCGGATGGAATTTATGGCCGGCCATGATGCTGTTCTTGTCTCCCTGTTGGCACCAGTAAATAGAGTGGTACCGCAATAGTTCCGAATCTAGAAACCCGCCTCGCGAAAGTCCACGACCGGCGTCGGAAAACACCACATGTCACGGCTTTGTTGCAGCGCGGTAAAATATTGACCTAGATCGACATTTTGAGGTTGCACGGGCTCCGTTTCCACCCCCAGAATGTCCTCCACATAAGGCGTCCGGCGCATGATCGCCAGCCGCCAATTTCTGCAAAACTAGGGGCCAAATGGGTTTGGTAGTACTTGGGGCAGCGGCGCGTAGAGCCGCGGCGGTGGGCTTGTGCGCGCTGGTGATCCAGGCGCCCTGCCACTTGGCCGCAGCCCAGGCGACGCAGCCCGACACGATCGCAGCGGCCGAAGCCGCGTATCGTCAGAATCCGACCGATCCGTCGGCGGCCGTGCTCTACGCGCGCGCCCTGACGAGGGCGGGGCAACCGCAGAAAGCCGTCACCGTGCTGCAGCCCCTGCTGTCCAGCCCGAAGCCGGCGATCCGCAATCGCATCCGCCTGGAACTGGCCAACGCCCTGATCGCGGCCGAGCGGCTGGACGAGGCAAAGCAACAGATCGATGCCGTCGCCGCGGAGCAGCCGACCGCGGCACAGATCGAGCGCATCGGCAAGCTGCGCCACGATCTGGAAGATGCGCGCACGGACCTGGCGCGCAAGACCGTGCGGCAGCAGATCGCCGACATCAAGCAGCGCAATGAAGCCGCCGGCCCTGATGCGATCTATGCCGGACTGGAGACCCTCTCGAAAGGGCCCGCCGGGGCCGATCCCGAACTCCTGGCGCTGATCCGCGTCGAGCAGGCCGGCCAGCGATTGCGGCAGAACCAGTTCGATGCAGCGGCGCAACTCCTCTCCACGCCGCCGGTCAGCACCCTGCCGTCGCAGGCGCAACGCCGCACCGATCTGCTGGCGAAGATCGAAGCGCGCCGCGCCGAAGTGCTGGCGGCGGAGCGCCGCAAGGCGATGGACGCGCGGATGGCGGCGGCCGATGCGATGGTCAAGGCCGGCGACCCCGGCGCGGCTGTCAGCGCCTACCGCGCCATGCTCGACGAGCAGCCGCCACTGGAACCACAGGATCGCCAGCGCGTGCAGATGGCGTTGGCCAATGCGCTGCAGAAGCAAGGCCATTTCGGCCAGGCGCGGGACGTGCTGGGCCAGATCGAGACCGATCAGATGAACGTCACCCAGCGCGACCGCCTGGGGGCGCTGCAAGGCCGGGTCGACGACCGGCTTCGGCCCAACCAGTTCAATGGCTGGCTGCAATTCGGCGCCGCCTATGACGACGATGCGCCGGCGGTCTACAGCGCCAACCGCACGGAGAGCGACACCGAGACCACGCTGCTGCCCGAACAGGGCTTCGACGACACCCAGGAGGCGGTCTCCGGCCGACTCGAATACCGCCGCATCCTGTCCGGCGATCTCGACTACTGGAGCGTCGCGGCCCAGGGCCTGAAGACCTGGCAGAACGATCTCGACCAGCTGGATCGCGGCCAGGTGCGCGTGAGCACCGGACCGACCCTGGTGTTCCCGGAGATCGGCGTCACCACCTCGATCGCCGGCGGCTATCAGCGGCTGTGGAAGAGCGGGACCTTCAACAACAACGAATATTCCGCCGATCTCGACATCGGCTGGGACGTGACCGATGACCTCGAGCTTGGCGCCTTCTACAGCCACATCTGGCACGACGACGTGCGGCTGGGCAAGGACGGCGAGCGCAACGATTTCGGCTTCACCGCCGACTACCGGCTGACCGAACTGGACCGGATTTCGCTGCGCGCCCGCGCCTTGCGCATCGACGAGGACCTGCCGGACAACGAGACCTGGTCGCATTCCTACGACGCCTATTACAGCCACCTGTTCCCGATCAACGCACGGTGGGACCTGTTTGCGGAGGGCAATGTCGGCGTCGATTTCGTCTATTACGACGATCCCTCCACCTCGTCGCTGCATCTGGGCGAGGACCGCAAGGACACCATCCTGACCTGGGGCCTCGGCGGCGGCGCCGTGCTGGACGACGTCTGGACGGGCCGCATCGGCTATTACCGCTATGAACTGGATTCGAACTTCGATGAGAAGGACAAGGACGACAACCGGGTCTTTCTCACCTTGCGCCGCGTGTTCTGACGCGACGGCGGATGAGCAGGCCCGGTTCGCGAGGCCGCGCCGCCGGTCACGACGGGCGGTCCGGCCGGCGGCACAGCGTGACCGTCACCTCGCCGCCATCGCCCTGCTTCATGTCGAGATCGATGCGCGTGAGGCCGTTGCCGCGGTCGTTCGGCAAATTGGTGAAGAAATGACGCGTGCCTTCCGGCGCCAGCCGGCTGACATCGAACCAGACCGATCGCGTCTTGCCCTTGCCATCGCGAGCGCGCAGGGCGAACTTGCGCAGCTCGGCGTCGACGATGTCGATCTGCACGTAGAACGGCTCGGAGGACGCGACCTCCCCCTTGCTCCACGAGAAGACCTCACGCTTGCCCTTCCTGGCCTTGATCGCGTTGCGCTCCACCACGCTTTCCCTGGCGCAAAGGCCGTTGAGGGCGCCGAGCGCCCGGTAGAACATGTCTTCCGGCAGGTCGGCATAGGCGGGAAACTCCCAGATCAGGATCGCCGGCGGGGCCGCCAGGAAATCGGGCGACGACAGATAGGCGACGATGGCGGCATCGGCGCCGCCGCCCGACACCGCCGCGTTCAGCACGTCGGCGGAGAGCGATTCCTCCAGGAACCCGGCGAAATTCGAGTCGCCATCATCGCGGCGGCTGAAGCTGGTGCCGACCAGAACGACAGGCGGCGCGGCGGCATCGCCCAGCAGCGCGTCGGCGCTGGCGGCGCCGGCCGGCACGGTGCGATAGAGGTTGGCGCGCTGCGGCGTGATCTCGATGTCGCACATCTTCTCCGCCGCGTCGCCCATGCGCTCGGCAGCCTCCTCGTCGCCGGCCGCCTCGGTGACGAACGGGCGCTTCGGGAGCGCGGCATAGGCCTTCGACTGGGCCAGCGCCGCCGCCACCGCCTGCGCGCTGACCCGGGCACCTTCGGCCGACCAGTGGGTATCGCGCTTCAGGAAGAAATCCGCGCCCAGCTTGCCGTTGGCCGCCAGAACGTCCGGAACAATCACGCCGGCCGCGCGCAGCGCCTGCAACCTGGCTTCATAAGCCTCCGTCGCCGCGGCGAGGTCGAAAGCCGCCTGCGCCGGGTCGGCGCGGTCGACCTTGTCGGCGGCGGCGATGCCGCGGGTCGGCGGCATGACGATGACCAGCTCCGTGCCGCGTTGCTTCAGCGCGGCCGCGAGTTCCGATATCCCGGCGGCGATGTCGTCTTCCAGCGGCTTCAGCACCCGGAAATCAGCCCGGTCGCGGAACAGCCAGCCGTCGAGACCCTGGCGCAGCATCAGGAAGTCGTTGCCGTCGTAGCTGTCCTCGTCGGCGGCATCGGCGCACAGCTGGAAATCGGCGGCGCGGGTGCCGGCCGAACCGCAAGTGCCGGCACAGAGAATTCCCAGAAGGCCAAGAGCCAATGCACGGAGTGACGTCATGATCTCATCCTTGTGTTGCGTGTTGCGTGACTGCGCCCGGCACCGGACGTCGACCGTCCTGGCAGCGCTGGCGATTCTCGGCGCGGCTTTCGCCCAGCCGGCTGCGGCGCAATCTGCCGCCGCGCCGACAGAAGTGGTACCGCCGGTTCCCTTCTGCGCCGCCTGGCCCGAGGGATCGAAGACCATCGACCCCCATATGCGCGGTTTGCAGCCGGGCAAGGACGGCTGGGTGTTCAACGCCAGCGGCGACTTCGCCCTGCTCGGCTGGCTGCCGGACCGCGACCTGGCGGCCCTGCGCACCTTCGTCGCCGCGTTGCGCGAACGCGGCACGCAACTGGCCATCGTGGTGCCGCCGCCGCGCGGCCTGATCGAATCCGCCCATGTCGACCCCGCCCGCTTCGAGGCGGAGAAGCTGGACTACCCCCGCATCGCCGAGGGCTATGACGTGTTCGTCGAATCGCTGCGCGAAAGCGGTGCGATCGTGCCCAACCTGCGCGAGGCGATTGCGGCCGCGCGGGCCAAGGCGCCGGTCGAGTTCTACTACCACCGTGACATCCACTGGCGCCCCGAGGGTGCCCGCATCGCGGCGGAGGCGCTCGCCGCCGCGATTGGCGCCAGCGATGTCTACAAGGACCTGCCCAGGGCCGAGTTTGCCACCCGCGCGGAAGGCGAGATGAACCCGCGGCAATACTGGGTCGACGCGCTGGACCAGGTCTGCGGTTCCGGCAAGACCTACGAGACCGCAACCCGCTACGTCACCGAGAAACAAGGCGGCGACGACGCAGCCGCCAGCTTGCTGGGCGACGAAGGCGTGCCGCAGGTCGTGCTCGTCGGCACCAGCATGTCGTTCCGCAGCGACGGCGGTGATGCCAATTTCGGCGGCTTCCTGCAGCAGGCGATGTCGGTCGACCTGCTCAATTCGGCGATCCCGGGCGGCGGACTGGTTACCTCGATCATGAGCTATCTCTATTCCACCGATTTCCAGTCGGCGCCGCCGAAGCTCCTGGTCTGGGAGTTCCGCCCCTTCGACCCGGCGACCGAGCTGGAGATCCGCCAGCTGCTCGGCGCCATCGCCGGACCTTGCAGCGGCGACCAGGCGGTCCTCAGCAACACCGTGCAGCTGGATCGCGGCCGCACCGTGGCCCTGCACCTGGACGAACAGGCGGCGGCCAAGCTGCCGCCGAACGTCTATCTCGACCTGTCGCTGTCCGACACCTCGATCCGCGAGTTCGATTATTCGGTGGACTACGCCGATCTGCGGCGCGAGCGCATCGCCATCGACCTGGCGCGCGCCCAGGTGGCGACCAACCACTACTTCCTCGAACTGCCGGGCGACCAGGCTTCGACCCTGCGCGAGATCGCGGTGCGTCCGCGCTCGCCCGCCGCGGGCAGCGCCACCGTCACGCTGTGCCGGCGACCGGAGCCGGCCTTGTGATCGGCGTCCTCGCCCGCATGCCGCGCCGGCACGTGGCGCTGGTCCTCGCCCTCGCCCTGGCTGGACTATGCCTGGCATTGTGGGCCTGCCTGCGCCTGCGCGAACCGGGAATCCGTTCGCCGTTTTCCGATCTGCACCCGACCGAAGTGGTCGCCAGCCGGCCTTTTATCTGCCCCACGCTGCCCGACCCGGTGGTCGATCTCCAGATGCCGAGCAAGTACCGGAGCGACGACGCGAAGCGCGAGACCATCGATCCGGAGAACGCCGCCGACTACGAGGAACTGAGTTCCCCCATCTACAGCTTCATGAACGAGATCAGTGACGCCAGCGACCTGGTGGTGCGGACGCATGGCCGCCAGCAGGACGCGGCGGACTGTGCCATCGCCGGACTGCGCCGCTGGGCCGAGGCCGGCGCCATGCTTGGCGGGAGCAACGGCATCGGCGACGCGGTGCGCAAATGGGAGCTGGCTTCGGCTTCGCTCGCTTATCTCAAGCTCGACAACGAAGTCGACATCGCCGCCGCCGACCGCGCCGCCATCGAGTCCTGGCTGCGCCGCCTCGCGCTGCGCGTGCGCAAGGTCTATGGCAGCGACCTGCAGCTCAACAGCCGAAACAACAACCATGTCTACTGGGCCGCCTGGGGCGTCACTGCCGCCGGACTGGCGCTGAACGACCAGGGCTTCATCGATTGGGGCCGCGCAATCTATCGCCGGGCGCTGAAGCAGATCGAGCCCGACGGCACCCTGCCGCTGGAGACCGGGCGCGGGTCGCGGGCACTGCAATATCACATCTTCGCCATCGCCCCGCTGGTGGCGATCGCCGAAACCGGCGAAGTCAACGGCCTGGCCCTGTATCGTGAACATGACTCCGCCCTGTTGCGCCTGATCGACCGGACCTTGTCCGGCCTCGACGATCCATCCTGGTTCGCGGCCAAGGCCGGCGCGCCGCAGCTGCTCGAATCCGCCGTCAGCTCCGCCAACCTCGCCTGGCTCGAGTTCTACAACCGCCGTTTCGCCGATCCGCGCGCCGAGCGCTGGCTGCAGGAGCTGCGCCCGATGCGGCAGCGCCGGCTCGGCGGCAATCTCACCGCGCTGCTGGCGACCGGCTCAGGCAGCTGAAGCCGCAGCCGGCCGCGCGAGCCGCGGCAGCAGCAGCGCCAGGCTCCACAGCCAATGCAGGATGGCCGTCGCGCTCGCGGCCGCCAGCCAGGCATAGATGATGCCGCCTTCCGCCGGCGCCAGCGCGGAGCGGCCCCCGAACCACGCCACCCAGGCGGCGATCGCGGAGAGGCCGGCGAGCGCGGCATAGGCACGGCCGACCGGCATCGGTTCGCGCTGGCTGGCTCGCGCCAGAGCCGGAGCGAACAGCAGGCCGAAGGCGACCGCCAGGAAGACGAGCATGGCAAGCGAGCGCGGACCGGGCAGCGATGAATCAATCGTGTCGATAACGGTCGCCTTGATCAGTGCGGGATCGATCGGATCGGAGGCCGGGTCGAGCCGGTCGAGCAGCGCCTCGACCACGGCCCCCGCTGTGCCGTCGCCTGACAGCGCCGCGGCGACATCGCAAGAGCCAAGCGCCAGGATTCCGGCCAGAACGTAAGAGGCCACCGGCAGGAATCTGTTGGCGGCATGGCCGCGGCGCAACGCGAAGAAGAGCAGCACGGCGAAGCCGCAGCAGGCGACCGGGGCACGGTATTCAGCAAGCGCAAGGGCGGCCCCGAACAAAGCCGCAGCCAGCTGTGCCCCGCCGGTGCCGGCGCGCAACGCCGCCGACGCACCGGCCCAGCCCGTCATCGCCAGCAGCAATCCGACCGGCAGCGCCGCCGACAGGGACGGCCCCCACAGCCACAGGCAAGTTCCGGCAAGCAATGGGCCGAGCAGCAGGCCCGTCGGATCGGCAAGGTCGCGCGCCGCGCCACTCGCCGCGCCACCGCCCGCGAGCGCCCGGCCGAGCAGCGGCGCCGCCAGCCAGAGCCCGACAATGCCCCAGCGCAGAAGCGGAAGCGGAACGGAGGCCAGCACCGCGCCGAGCATGCCGTGGCCGAGCCCGACATCGCCGGAACCGCCGCCACGCTGGTATCGCGCGACGGGATCGCGCACCGCCTTATCGCGCAGGATCTCGCAATCCTCGGCCAGGTCCCGCGGATCCGCGTAGCGCGGCAGCGCGAGCAAAGGCACATCGGCCGCGCCGGGGAGCCCGGCCTGCAGCAGCGCGCAATCGAAGCCACGGCGCGGGCCGATCCAGCGATCCTCGACCGGATCGATGCTCAGCGCCCCGGAGCGGAACCCCGCCGCGATGGCCGCGCTCGGGTCGCCGGCGCCGGCGATCCGCCAATCGGCGAGCGCCAGCGCGAAGTCCAGCGCCGCCGCCAGGGCCGCGATGCCGATCACCGTTCCGATGCGGCGGGGCCAAGGGCGCAGGTGCAGTTTCATGGCGTCGGCTCCACCGCAGCCGGTTGGGTCTTGGCCGCCTCGGCCGCGCGTGTCTGCTCCGACAGCAAGCTGACCGCCGGCTGCAGTTTCTGCTCCGCGGCCAGATTGAGATAACGCGTGGCAAGCTCCTGGTTGCGCGGCAGGGTGCCGCCTTCCGAATAGGCCAGCGCCAGGCGGTAATAGGCCTCGGGATTGCCGCTTTCCGCCGCGCGCTGCAGCCATTCGCCCGCCGCCTGCTTGTCCGCCGCCACGCCGAAGCCGTTTTCCAGGCAGAAGGACAGTGACAGCATGGCCTTGGGATCACCGGCCGCGGCGGCGCGGCGGTACCAATCCACCGCCAGGATCGGGTTGGGATTGACGCCGAATCCGGTGGCCAGCGCGGTGCCCAGCTCGCGCATGCCTTCGACCGAGCCGGCGCGCGCCGCCCGCATGAAATATTCGAAGGCGCGCCGCTCGTCGAGCGCGACGCCGACGCCGCCGGCATAGGCGCGGCCCAGTTCCATCAGCGCGTCGATCTTGCCGCTCTCCTCCGCCTTCTTGAACCAGGCGACAGCCTTGGCCGAATTGCCGCCGGCATCCTCGGCGCCGTAGAGCTTGCCCAGCGAAAGCATGGCGTTGGCGTCGCCATCGGCCGCGACCTGCTCGAACAGCTTGATGGCGCGCGGCACATTGCGCTCGACGAGCACGCCGGCGGCATAGGCATTCGCCGCCTTCAGCAGCATGGTCTTGCTGTCGACGCCGAGATCGACGGCACGCATCGCCCAGCGCACCGATTCGTCGGCATTGGCCTCGACACCGACGCCGCGCTCATAGGCCCGCGACACCGCGACCATCGCCGACAGCCGGCCCTGGCGCGCCGCCCGCAGCATCCAGATGAAGGCGCGACGTTCATCCACGGTGACGCCGCCCCCCGCCTGGTACGCGAGGCCCAGTTCGTATTGCGCGCCGGCATGGCCGAGCGTCGCGGCCTTTTCCAGCCAGGCCATGCCTTCCTTGGCGTCCCGGGCGACGCCGATGCCGTCGCGGTAGGCCCGGCCCAGCTCCGACATGGCACCCGCCGAACCGAGCGACGCGGCCTTGCGGTAGATCTCGACCGCGCGCGCCGGATCGGCGGCGACGCCAAGCCCATCACGATAGGACCGCGCCAGCTCGACCATCGCCTCGCGCGACTGCTGGTCCGCCGCCTTCTGCAGCAAGGCGGCCGAGCGCGGCAGATCCGCCGCGCCGCCGGTTCCGTCGCGCAGCATCAAGGCGAGGCGCACCTGGCCGTCGATCTCGCCCGCCGCCGCAGCCGCCTCGAACCAATACTTGGCCTGGGCGAGGTCGCGAATGTGTGGATCCTCCGACAGATAGAGCCGGCCCAGCCGCATCATGGCGTCGACATCGCCGGATTCCGCCGCGCGGCGGTCCAGCGCCACGACCCGGCCAATGTTGTCATCGGCGGCGTTGACACTCGGCGGCGCCACGCGGCCGTTGCGATAGAGTCCGGCCAGGGCGAGCGCGGCATCCCGTACGTCTTCCGCCGCCTCCCGGTAGTAGGTCTCCGCCTTGGCCGCGTCGGGCGTCAGCACGCCGCCGATCTCATAGAGACGCCCCAGTTCATAGGCCGCCCGGGAATTGCCGATCGCCGCCGCCTCGCTAAGCAGCTGCAGGGCCAGCGCCGGATCGGCATTCGGGCCGGAGAACATCAGGCGGGCAAGCTCGACCTGTGCCTTCACGGCGACCGGACCGACACCGCTCTGTGCCGATTGCAGCAGCGCCGCCGCCGTCGGCAATGGCTCGCGCCCGTCGCCCTTCCAGCCCCGCTGGATCAGCCCCGCCAGTTCCAGATCCGCGCTGGCCGGGTCGATCCCGCGCATCCGTGCCAGCAGCGCCGCGGCGGCGGCATCGTCGCCGGCATCGACAGCGTCACGCACCGACGTGCTGATGGCCTCGACCGCCTCCTTGCCGTAGCCGGCCTCATGACGGACGGCGACACCGGCGAAGCCGACGAAAGCGGCCGAAACCGCATAGATGGCGATGCGGAAACCGGCATGCATCATTGCGCCTCGACCGAAAGGGAATCCACATCCGCCGCATCGTCCTCGTCCTCCGGCGCCTCGTCGACGTCCGAGATTCGGAACGCCTTGGCGCAAGCCTTCGGCTTGCCGGCATCCTGCGCATAGAGCCCGTTGCCGGAGAGATAGCCGTTGACGGCGAACGGGCAGACATAGTTCTCGATCGGCTGCGCGCAGCTCGACTGCAGGGCGACGCCATCCTCCTGCCAGCTCAACAGCTGGCCCTGCATGCCGGAAAGCTCGCCGCCGAACAGCTTGTGCTGGCCGACGAAGCGGTTGGCGCGCGTGCTGATCGACGCGGCACCGTTCATCGAGATGGCGTATCCGGTGTTGGCCGAGAACTCGTTGCTGGCCAGGATCGCGTTGGTGAACATCACATAGGGGTCGCGATGCAGGTCGCGATGCGGATGACCGGGCAGCGCGACGATCTCCGCCACATAGCCTTCGATGCCGATCCCGGCATTGCCGTTGATCTCGTTGTGAAACAGGCCGACGTCCCAGGAATTGCGGATCTTCACGCCGCGCCGCTTGTTGTCGAACACCATGTTGGCGGCCGCCACGTTGCACGGGCTTTCCAGGAAGGTGAGGCCGTCCTGGTCGTTGTCGAAGGCGTGGTTGGCATAGACGAGGTTGTTCGAGCTGAACCGGTCCAGCATGATGCCCGAACCGCGATTGTCGAAGGTGACGTTGCCGACGATCCAGGAATCATTCACGCCGCGCGAACCGATGATGCCGTGCTTCTTGTGGGTGCCGTAGGTGGTGTTGAAGGCGACCAGGAGCCGCCTGGTTCGGTCATGCGGATCGATGCCGTAGATGATGTTGTCGCGATACTCGTTGCCGACCAGGGCGACGTCGGTCGCCTCGTAGCTGTAGAAGCCGTAGAACAGCTTGTCGAAGCTGTTCTCGACGATGCGCGCCGTCGGCTCGGCGAGCACGTAGGAACGCGACTTCACCAAGTCGACCGGGCCGGAGGACAGCGACAACCCGTAGCCCTTCGGGCCGGAATAGCCGAGGGCGCGGATGGTCGACCCGCCGATGAAGGTCTGCGACCCGCTCCAGGCCATGAGGAACGGCCGGAACCGCGCGCGCGTCGCATAATCCAGCTCGGCCGGGGCGTGCTTCTCCTCGTTCCAGCCGACGATCTCGGTGTCGTAGACAAAGAGCTTGCCGCCGTTGACGATGTAGCTGCCGGTCTGCTGGTTCAGCCGCAGCGATTCGACGTCGCTGCCGGCCACCACCATGGTGGCGTCGGGACCGATCAGCACCGGCAGGCGCAGCAGGTAGTCGCGTCCGTCGCGCTGCACGAACTGGCCATGGCCGCCCTGCTCGAGCGTGCGGGCGATGGCCGGCATGTTCCACACACCGCTTTCCAGGAAAATGAAGACCGGAAAGGCGGTCCGCTGGGCGTCGATGTGGAACAGCTTGCCGCCGGAGCTCCAGATGGCGCCGGCCAGGACCAGCAGGAACTTCTTGTTGTAGGCGCTGTACTGCACCGGCATCACATGCAGGCGCCCGGGGGCGGCGGAGGGGATCGCGGCGCCGATCTCCTCGGCGGTGAAGTCCACCCGAGGCAGGGCTGGCAGCGATTCGCCGATCGCCTGGTTGGGCAGCGGCATGACCTCGAAGGCGCTGCCCGACATCAACGGCCGCAACAATTCAGGCTTCTCCGCCTGTCCCGGCGCCTCCTGGGCCATTTTCTTGGCCGGGTCCAGCAGGGAATAGCGGTCGATCTGCCCGGCACCGGTCTCGGCCGCGGCGCGTAGCGCCTGCACCCGTTGCGCATCGTCCTTGATGGCGACCGCCAGCTGGACCGCGTGCTTCACGTCGCCGGTCTCGGCGATCGCGCGAATGATGGCGCGCAGCGCGCGTGCCCGGTCGGTGGGGCCGATGGCGATGCGCGTGGCGGCGACCGCCTGGTCGGCGCCGCCGGAGCGCACCAGGGCCGTTACCACGGCGTTCAGCGACCAGGTGAATTCCGGCGCATCCGTAGCCCGCAGCAGCAGGTGCCGCGCAGCATTGAAGTCACCGCGTTGCGATTGCACCACGGCAAGGAAGCCATTGGCGCTCGATTTGCCCTGACCGATCTCGATCGCAGCGGCGAGGCGCTCGGCCTCCGCGATCAGGGCGGTGGACGGGACAGCCGCCTGGTCTTCCGGCCGCCGCTCCTTGAGCAGTGCGGCGATGGCGCGCAGCTTGCCCAGCGGCGCCTGGATATGATCGAGCGCGGCCTGTGCCTCGGGCCAGTTCCGCCGCTTGGCATTGCCTTCGACCAGCGCGCCCAGCGCCGCATCCTTCGCGGGACCTGCATCCATCAGCGCGAGGGCCACCGCGGCGGCATCCCAGGACTTGGCCTTGACCGCGCGCTCGACGATCAGGCGGCGGATCTCGTCTGCCGTGGTCCGGTCGGGTTCCGTCGCGGCCAGCGCCAGCGCCGCGTCGGGATCGTTGAGCCTGGCGAGCAGTGTCGCCAGGTCGCGGCGCTGCGTTGCTTCGAGCGCGACATCCTTCGCCTGCGCCAGGGCGAGATCGGCGGCCGAGCGCGCCTCCTGCACGTATTTCTCGTCCAGCGCCCAAAGGCCGATGCTGGTCCAGGCGCGGCTCGCCAGGCGCGGCGCGGCAATCTGGGCCGCGTAGCGGCGCGCGCCGTCGAACCGCCGCCGATCCAGGTTGAAGGCGACCAGTCGCACCAGCTCGTGATCCCGCAAGGTCGCATCGGCGATGCCGTCAATGGCGAAGATGTCCAGCGGCTCCGCATCTGCATCGATCATGTCCTCGACGATCAGCGCCAGGGCTTCATCGATTTCCGGCGTCGGTGCCGCTTGCGCGTTCAAGGCGGCGAGGGCCGCGGCCTCGAACTTGCGGCGCAGGGTCAGGCTTTCGGACAGATCGAGCAGGGCCGCATCCGCCGCCCGCCTGGCCGCGGCCGCGATCACCGTGGCGTCGGTCTCGCCCGCCGCGAGGCGCGCCTTTGCCCAGCTGAGGATGGCGTTGCGCCGCAGATTGCCATCGGCGATCTCGGCGATCCAGACCCGTGCCTTGGCGCGGCCTTCCGTCGTGCCGTCGGAGAGCAGCGCCACAAGCTCGACGATTGCCGGGTCGCGCTCCTCCGCCGCCAGCGCCGCGAATTCCGCGCGGATCGATTCCAGCACGCGGATAGCCGCGTCCGGCGCATGCCGCGCGATCTCCACGCGGGCGATGTCGAAGGTGGTCTGCACGCGCTGCGCCGCATCCGGCAGCCGCAGGGTCAAAGCCTGCACCTCGCCCAGGTTGCGCGCGGCATCCTCGCCGGTCAGGTCGAGGCGGACCTGGTTCATCGCCGCCGCCAGGCGCGCCAGCGTCGCCTGGATCGGCTTGGTGGAGTCGAGATCCAGCGCCGCAGTGTCGAATTCCGCCACCGCATCCGACAAGGCCGCCGCGCGATCCGGTGCATTCTTGAGAGCCAGCGCCGCCGCGATGCGTTCCTGGATCCTGCGATCCAGCGCGACCGGATCGATTGTCGCCGCCGGATAGGCCACGGGGGCCGGATCGTCGGCGCGGACAACGCACGGCATCGCCTGGGCCGCGATCAGGGCGAGCGGAAGCGCCAGCGAAGCGATGCGCCGGGTCGCCCGCCTCATTTCACGCCGCCCTGCTGCACGCGGGTCCACAGATAGCGTTCCGGGATTTCCCAGATCACCACGCGTGGCCGGGCATCCTCCAGCGTGGTGGAGGCGAGCAGATCCTGCATCGGCTGGAACGGCCCCACGCCTTCCTTTGCCGCATTGACCAGGTCGGCATGCAGCGCCTGGCGCAGCGCGCCGTCGAAGTTCCACAGGCGGTTGGCGCTGTAGCTGGTGCCGACCAGGACCGCCGGCACCGAGCTGTCGCCGAGCAGCGCGGCGTCGAGCGAATTGCCGGCGCCCGCGGCGGCAACTTCCTCCGTCGTGCGCGGGACCAGCCGGTCGGGCGCCGGCCCGATGCTGCCGCCGAACCGACCGAGGGGCAGGAAGTTCATCAGGTCGCCGCGATGCTCGACTGGCGCGCCGGCGACGGTCTGGAATTGCATCGTACCGAGGCCAGCGGCGGATTGCTGCCCCGCCACCTGCCGGCTGACGCCGCCGGCGATGGCGTCGGCGACGATGGCGGCGCCCTCCGGCGTCCAATGCGTGTCGGTGCGCAGGAACAGCTGGGTCTGCGGCTTGGCCCCCAGCAGCGGTTGCAGCAAGTCCGGCGTCGCCACGCCATTGTCGTTGAGGAACTGGCGGGCCGATTGATAGACCGGGTCGAGATCGACCGGCCAGCGATAGCGGCCGAGATGCTCCGGATAGACCCGCGCCTTGGCCGGGATCAGCGCGACAACCAGGTCGATGCCGCGGCGGTGCAACTCGCCGCGCGCGCTGACGATCTCGCCTAGGTGCCGTTGCAGGGTTTCCGGCAAGGCGCCGTCGACCGCGAATTCCTCCTTGGAATAGAGCCAGTCGGCATCGCCGACCAGCACGCCATCGCGACCTTCCTTGAACAGGAGGTAGGAGATGACGGTCCACAGCTCGATCGAGGCGTCGCGGATCGGCAGCGTCTTGTCGAAACCGGCCGCATAGGTGCTGGCCCAATCGCCGGTCCAGACGTCCTTGCCGAGGGTGACGCGATAGAGCCCCGGATTGCCCGCCGCGAGGCCGGCGGCGGTGATCAGCAAACCGATCCCGACCCAGGCCACCAGAGAAATATTGCGCGCGATCTGCCACATGCGATCCGCTCCGCTCAGAACTGGAAATAGAGGAAAGGCGAGAAGCTGGAGGCCGACAGCTTGGTGACGGCCAGCACCAGCAGCGTCAGGCTGATGACCGCCGCAACGGCATGCGGCGTGACCATCGCCGCCGCCGGCGCGGCGCCGCCGGTGACCGGCATTGCCGTACCGCGCTGCCAGGGCAAGGTCAGGCCAAGGCCGCGCCAGACGACGATGGCGTAGGCCAAAGCCAGGATCGCGAGGTCGCCCATGCGCACCTGCCAGGCCATGTGATCGCCAAACGCGAAGCCGTTGGCGCCGAACATCGCGCCATAGAACCGGCCCGCCGTCGCCACGTCCGGGGCGCGGAACATGACCCAGCCGAGCACCACCAGGAACATGGTCAGCGGCCAGGACAGCCAGCCGAACAGCCGGGTGTCGCTGGCCGTGCGGCCGCCGCGCCGCGACTGCACGAAGCGCTCGATCGCCATCCAGGCGCCATGCCAGGCGCCCCACAGCACGAAGGTCCAGTTGGCGCCGTGCCAGAGGCCGCCCAGCACCATGGTCAGCAGCAGGTTGCGGTAAGTCTTCCCCTCGCCGCCGCGGTTGCCTCCCAGAGGGATGTAGAGATAGTCACGCAGCCAAGTCGACAGGCTGATATGCCAGCGCCGCCAGAACTCGGTGATCGAATGGCTGACATAGGGCTGGTTGAAATTCTCGATGAAGCGGAAGCCCATCATCAGGCCGAGCCCGATGGCCATGGCGCTGTAGCCGGCGAAGTCGAAATAGAGCTGGGCCGTATAGGCGAGCGCCCCCAGCCATGCCTCGGCGAAAGATGGCGCCGGCTGGTCGAAGGCCATCGCCACCGTCGGCGCCACCGAATCGGCGATCAACACCTTCATGGCAAAGCCCTGGGCGAAGCGGTAGACCCCTTCGCCGAACTTGGCCCAGCTATGCTCGCGGTAGCGGAACTGCCATTCCAGGTCCTTGTAGCGCAGCACCGGGCCGGCGATGAGCTGGGGAAACAGCGACTTGAAGGCGGCCAGATCCGCGAACTTCCGCGCCGGCTCGACGTCGCGGCGATAGACGTCCACCAGATAGGAGATCGACTGGAAGACGAAGAACGAGATGCCGATCGGCAGCAGCACATGCCAGGCATCGAGCGTGCCCTGGCCCGCCATCGCCAGCATGTCGTTCAGGCTCGAAACCAGGAAATTGAAGTATTTGAAATAGGCCAGCGCACCCAGATTGACCGCGACGCCGAGGATGAGCAGGTGCCGGCGCCGGTCCCCATCCGCCTTGTCGATGGCGAGGCCGACGCAATAGTTCCACAAGGTCACCAGGAACAGCAACGCCAGGAAATCGACCCGCCACCAGCCATAGAAGATGTAGCTGCCGATGGTGATGACCAGCGAGCGATGGCGGAACGGTACGGCGTAGTAGACGGCGAGGAACGCCGGCAGGAAGGCGAACAGGAAGATGTTGGAGGAAAAGACCACCGGCGCGTTTCCCCGCTATTTCGAGCGCGTGGCGCTGCGCACCCACTGCGCCTGCAGCTTGCCGCCGATATCGGTGACGATGACGCTGTAGGCGGCACCCCGCTCGATGCTGACCTCGTCGATCTGGGCGATCGGCTGGTCGCCCTCGAACACGGCGAACTGCACCTTCAGCGGATTGACCTGGCGGTTGCCGGCGGCGTCGGCACCGACGGCGTCGATCACCGCCACCTTGCCGTCCGCCGTCTTCAGGCTGAGACTCGCCTTGTCGGTCAGGTTGTAGAGGCTGATCAGCGCCTTCGCCATGCTGTCCAGCTTCGGGTCCGGCAGCACGCTGAGGGCCGGCGCCGCGGCATCGCCATCGGCCACCACGGAATAGAACTGCCCGGCCTCGACGGAGAAGCTGGTGCTCTTGCCGCCGATGGCGGCCTCGTGCTGGCCGGCGGGAACCGGGCGGTAGGCGCTGGGGCCCGCCGCCTCGGTGCTGGTCCAGCCGGCGCCGTCCAGCGTGGTGTCGAGCGCCGGCGTGGCGGTGGCATTGATCACCCGCACGAAGGCGGAGCCCGGCGGCGGCGCCGGGTCATAGAGGCCGGATTCGGCGTCGACGCGGATGACCCGCGACGGACTCTCTTCCGCCAGCGGCGACAAGGCCATGGCTGTGCCGCCGAGCAGGGTGAGCGCGAGCGCGCCGGAAACTGCACAGAGTGCGATGGTTCTCATGGTCGCTCTCCCTATTCCGCCGCCATCGTGCGGCCATAGACGTCCTCGACCCGCACGATGTCGTCCTCGCCGAGATAGGGGCCGGACTGCACCTCGATCAGCTCGAGGTCGATCTTGCCGGGATTCTCCAGCCGGTGGGTGGCGCCGAGCGGGATGTAGGTCGACTGGTTCTCATGCAGCAGCATGATCTCGTTGCCGTTGGTCACGCGGGCGGTGCCGCGCACCACGATCCAGTGCTCGGCGCGGTGATGGTGGTACTGCATGGAGAGCTTGGCGCCGGGCTTCACCACGATGCGCTTTACCTGGTAGCGGCTGCCTTCGGCCACGCCGCGGAACGAGCCCCAGGGGCGATGAACGGTGGAGTGCATCTTGGCCTGGCGGCGATTGTCGATGTTGAGCTGCTCGACGATCTTCTTCACCTGGTGCGCCGCCTCGAAGCTGGAGACGAAGATGACGTCGTCGGTCTGCACCACCGCGACGTTCTCCAGGCCGAGCGCCACCACCAGGCGATCCTCGGCGTGCAGGTAGCAATCCTTGGTGTCGAGCGTGGTGACGTCGCCGATCCGGACGTTGCCTTCGCCGTCCTTCGGCCCGATGCGCCACAGCGCCGACCAGGAGCCGACATCGTCCCAGCCGATCTTGCTCACCGGCACCACCGCGGCGTGCTCGGTGCGCTCCATCACCGCGTAGTCGATGGAGATGTCCGGCGACTTGGCGAAGGCCTTGGCGTCGGGGCGCAGGAAATCGGCGTCGTTGACGGCCTTGTTCACCGCCTCCTTCGCCGCCTCGTAGATCTGCGGTTCATGGCGCTTCAGCTCGCGCAGATAGACGCTGGCCTTGAACAGGAACATGCCGCCGTTCCACGAGCAGTCGCCGGCCGCCAGCATCGCCGCGGCCTTCTCCTGGTTCGGCTTCTCGACGAATGTCTTGACCGCGAAGCCGCCGGGCACGTCCTTGGATTCCGCGCCGCGGATGATGTAGCCGTAGCCGGTTTCCGGTCCCGTCGGCTCGACGCCGAAGGTCACCAGGTGGTCGCTCTGCGCCAGCTTGATCGCCTTGACGACGCCGGTCTCGAAGGCGCCGGGGTCCTGGATCACGTGGTCGGCCGGCAGCACCAGCATCATCGCGTCCTTCGACACCTTGGTGAGATGAAAGGCGGCGAGCGCGGTGGCGGCCGCCGTGCTGCGCGGCGCCGGCTCCAGGATGATGCGTTGGGTGGCCAGGCGGATCTGCTGCAGGTGGTCGGCGATCATGAAGCGATGCTCCTCCGCGCCCACCACGATGGGCGGCGCGTAGCGATCGCCGGCCACCCGCGACAGGGTCTGCTGCAGCAGGCTCTGCTGCGAGGTCAGGACCAGGAATTGCTTGGGGAAGCCCATGCGCGAGAGCGGCCAAAGCCGGGTGCCGCTGCCGCCGCACAGGATCACCGGATGCAGTCTGTGCCGCTCGCTCATCGTGTCCTCCGTCTTCATGTGTTGCCTGCGCCTCAGTCGCCGCCGGCTGCGTTCAGCTGAAGGGGTTGAGATCGACCAGGCCGATATGCGCCTCGATCGGCTTGCCGACCAATTGCGCATCGATCGGGGTGTCGAATTCGATCACCACGGTGCCGCGCCGCGCATCGGGCGGCGTCGCCGCCACGACCTGGGCCGAGGCGACCGGCAGGCGGATGTCGGCAACCCGGCCATAGACCGCCTCGCGGCCGTCATAGAAGGACACATAGGCGCGGTCGCCGACGCTGACCGAGCGCAAATCGTCCAGGACCACGTCCACATTGGCGCGCACGGCGGCCGTCACCGGCACCAGGGTGATCAGCGGCTGGCCCTTGCCGACCGACGTGCCGTTGCCGGTCAGCGGCTGGCCGACCAGGCAGTCGCAGGGCGAGGTGACCGATTCGCCTTCGGTATCCGAGGTCATCACCCGCGCCACCAGGGTGCCGGGCGCGACGCGCTTGCCGGGCTCGATGCCGGCCATGATCGCCGTTCCGGCTCGCGGCGCCGGGGCGATCACAGTCTGGGCGCTGTCCAGCGTGCCCTCGCCATGTACGATGAAGAAGCGCTCGAACAGGTTGAGGCAGATGACGGCGACCAGGACCGTGCCGGCGGCCAGCAGGCTGGCGAAGGCAGCGCCACGCGCGGCGCGCTGGGCCAGGCCGCGCAGACCCCGCGGGTAGACGATGGCCGGCGGTTCCTTGCGCGCGTTACCGAAATTCTCCCGCGCCGCGATGGCGATGAGGTCGCCGGCATCGGCGATCTCGCCGGAGAGATACGCATCGACGAAGAAATGCAGCATCGCCTGGTGGCGGGGGCTGATCTCGACGAAGCGGCAGCCGATATAGCTGCCCTGTCCGGCGCCGACCGCCTGGATATGGCGCACCTCGCAGCGCACCTGCATGGCGAAATCGAAGCCCTCGAAGGGAAACCGCAGCCGCGCCATGAACAGGTCGCCCCGGCCGAGCGGCAGGGTGACGCCGCCCACCGAGAAACCGGCGACCGACCAGTCCTCGACGCGGAAGGTCTGGCCGCCCAGCTCGATGTCGATCGGCAGCTTCAGGCGCACATGCTGGCGCTGATAGGAGGATTCGTGGACGATCTTGGCGACCTGGTTCATGACCGGTTCTTCCTATTGCAGCAAAGTGAGGTATTTGACGTTGGGCACGTGGATCGCCCGAAGGTAGAGGCCGAGCCCGACGACGAAGGCGGCGCAGCCCAGGATGTGGACATAGGCGGAGGTCGCGGCCTGCAGGCGGGCGCTCCAGCGGTCGAGGCCGCGCTCGATGGTGGTCTTCTGCCGGGTCCATTTCTGCCGGTCGAGGCGGAAGAAGACGAAGGTCTTCACCACCGAGCCGTAGACCTGGTTGAAATAGAGCAGGAAGGGATAGGTCCAGGACACCCGATCGCGCGCCGTCAGCAGCAGGAGAGTCTGCACGAAGCGCGTCAGCGCCACCCAGTAGAAATAGAGGAAGATCAGGTTCGACCCGGTCGACAGCCAGATCAGCAGCACCGCGGTCGGCCCGCTCAGGCTGGTCCACATCGACAGCCGCTGGTCGACGATGCACCACCAGGCGAACCAGCCGATACGGCGCGGGCCCAGCGCGATGGCGCGACTGTTGGTCCGCAGCATGTTGCCGAACCACCGGATCATCAGCATGGTGGCGCCGGTCCAGAACCGGCTGCTCGGCGGATATTCCACCGTCACCACCTTGGCATCCGGCACGTAGATCATGCGCAGGCCGCGCTTCAGCACAAAGTACCAGCTCGACTTGTCGTCGCCGGTCAGGAACTTGAAGCGCCCCAGGCGCCAGTGGTCGATATAATCGACCTCGATGGTGCGGATGAAGTCCGGGTCGGTGGCAATCTCGGCGCGGAAGGCCGACATCCGCCCGGTGAGGGTCAGCACCCGGCCGCTCAACCCCATCGACGACATCAGGATATGGCGCTGGGCGAAGCGCATGTTGTACCATTCGCGGAACACCGGCCGGCCGACGACCTCGCAGGTCTCGTCGGTGGTGAAGGCGCCGACATCGGGAAACAGCTTGAAATAGGGCAGCGACTTCCGCAGCAGCCCTGGCTCCAGGATCGAATCGCCGTCGATGACGCAGACCGCGGCGTCGCGCGGCGGCCGGTGCAGCGAGACGGCGCGGAAGCCATAGGCGAGCGCGTCACGCTTG
The DNA here is from genome assembly GCA_044226685.1 of Dongiaceae bacterium. Classification (GTDB taxonomy): domain Bacteria; phylum Pseudomonadota; class Alphaproteobacteria; order Dongiales; family Dongiaceae; genus Dongia_A. The sequence goes on along the minus strand of JBGAGP010000009.1, from coordinate 35,796 downwards.
CCGGTACCGCCAATGCGGACGAAGCTGAGATCGACCCGCCCGGTGCCGCCCATTTTTTCGACGATCCCCTGGAACAGGCGCTTGATCAGGCGCTGATCCGCCATCTCGACGATCGAGGCGATCACGGTGGCGCGCACGCCGCAGCGCACCGCCTCTTCGATCGCCGCCTGGTAGACCTTGCGCGTGGTTTCGCCGTCGATGCGGAAGCTGGTCACCAGCAGGAAGACGTGGCTCGGCATCCCCGCCTCGCCCAGCGCATCGGCGCGGCGGCGCCAGCGCGGATAGACCAGCTTGCGGTAGATCAGCGAGCGGGCGAGATGCAGCAGCCCCCAGCCGTAGCGCCAGGCGCCGATGCCGCCCAGGATCAGGATGAATTCCGGCGAGGCGGGATCCCACCAGACGCGCGGCAGCAGGAGGCCCAGTCCGGCCAGACACAGCGCATAGATCGCCAAGCCAATCATGCCGGCTCCCTATTCCAGTGGCACTCCGTCACGTCGCGGCGGAGGGCGGTCATCGGCGCCGCCCTACCAGCACAGGCCCTGATAGTTCTCCGCGCTGCGCAAGCTGGGCTGGATACGCACAAAATCGACCACGGTCTGTCCCGGCGTCGCCCGGTTGACCGCGTCCTTGAACTCCGGGTCGGCGTTGCCGACGACGATGATCTCGGCGTGGTCCCACACCTTGGCGATGTCGTCGACGATGAGCGCCGACAAATGCGGCAGGTGCGAGCGAACGTAGTGCAGGTTCGATCCGGTCAGCGCCGCATAGCGGACGTTCCGGTCATAGATGCGCAGGTCATAGCCCTTGCCGTAGAGCCGTTCCGCCACCTCGACCAGCGGGCTCTCCCGCAAATCGTCCGTGCCGGACTTGAAGCTGAGGCCCAGCATGCCGACCCGCTTCTTGCCGCCGGAGGCGATCATCTCGAAGGCGCGGTCGATCTGCAGCTCGTTCGATTCGCTGGTGGCGTCGAGCAGCGGCGTCTTCACGTCGACGCTCTTGGCCCGGTAGCGCAGGGCCCGCAGGTCCTTGGGCAGGCAGGAGCCGCCGAAGGCCATGCCCGGCTTGAGGTAGGCGGGCGAGATGTTGAGCCGGGTGTCGGCGCAGAGCGCGTTCATCACCTGGTGGCCGTCGATGTCGAGCTCGCGGCAGATGTTGCCGATCTCGTTGGCGAAGGTGATCTTCACCGCGTGCCAGCAGTTGTTGGCATACTTGATGGCTTCTGCTGCCGCGAGATCGACCACCAGCTCCTTGGCCTGCAGCGCGATGTTCATCTCGCGCAGGCGCGCCAGCGTCTCGTCGTCCATGACGCCCATGATGATGGCGGCCGGGTTCAGGTAATCCTTGATCGCCGTGCTCTCGCGCAGGAACTCGGGGTAGATGGCGATGCCGAAATCCTGGCCGGCGCGCTTGCCGGAAACCCGCTCGAGCACCGGAATGACCGTCTCCCGCATCGAGCCGGGCAGCATGGTGCTGCGCAGCACCACCGAATGGAACTTGCCCTTCTCCTTCAGCGCCCGGCCGATCTCCTCGCACACGGAGGCGACGTGGGACAAATCGAGATTGCCGTTGGCGAGGCTCGGCGTGCCGACGCAGATGATCGACAACACGGAGTTCTCGATCGCCATTCTCGCGTCGGTCGTCGCCTGCAGGCGGCGCCCCTCGACACCTTCCTTGATCAGCTGGTCGAGGCCCGGCTCCACGATCGGCGCCAGGCCGCGATTGATCATCTCCACCTTGCCGGGATTCATGTCGACGGCGATGACATGATGTCCCTGTGCCGTCAGGCACCCCGCCGTGACCGCACCCACATACCCGATGCCAAAAACGCTGATCTGCATGTAACGCCCCATCCCAAGTCTTCTGGTTCCACCCGGCAAGCCGCCGCAGCAGTCTCGTTGCGCGCCCGCCATTCCGCGCCGCGGGCTGCCGTGCCGGCCCCCGGATTGCCGGAAGCAGGCCAAGCGACCTCGCGGCGCGCCGATGGTTCGACGCGCTTCGTCAAGGTTTGGGCGGCGCCAGGCGACGCCTGTCCTCGACGGTACTGCCCTCAATTTCCCCGTGACTTCCCCTCGGAACCGCGAACGTTCGCCCCAAGTTCGGTTCCTTAAGAAAGTATGAAAACTCTAACCGAAGGGATTCGCCCTTCAAACAACCAAATAATGCAGCGCAGCAAAATCATGTTCTATTTAACAATCGACATATTATGATGTAAGTACTTTCCTATATATAATGTTACCAAGTAATACTGCTAAAGTTGATCATGTAACATCGCAAGAAATTCCCGTGACATAATGGGAGCATCCGGCAGATTACTCAAATCCCACCCTGTATAACGTTTCAATGATTACTCCTCTTCTACACGGAGACAAAATGGTGCAGCGCATCAAGCATTGTTCGCATCTGCGAATTCATTTCTGATACTGGCTCCGCTCGATCGTTTTCCAGTGTTGAGCCGCGCAACACCACGCCAGCGCCTGCACGAGACGCGGCGGTCTCATGCAATGGCGCCCTGCAGCCGGCGCTGTCCAAGGGCAAAGCAATGACAAAGCGGTGGCGCATGGCGCCGCCATGGCGACGCGGCACCGATCACGCAGCGCGGATTGGAGTCAGCGCGGATAGAGTCCGGCGAGAATCGCCTTCTGGCGGGTGAGCGCGAAGATCGAATCGATCATCGGGCAAGGCACGTCGACGATGCGGCCGAGTTCGGCGACCGCGCCGACGATGGCATCGAGCTCGACCGGCCGGCCACGCTCGAAATCCTGCAGCATCGAGGTCTTGTGCGCGCCTACGCCGGCGGCGCCGTCGATGCGGCGCTCCACATCGATCGGCATGGAAATGCCGAGCCTTGCGGCGATCGCCTGCGTTTCCAGCATGATCGCCTTGGCGCAGGCGCGCGTGCCGGCATCCGCGCAGATCTGCTGCAAAGTGCCGCCGGTCAGCGCACTGATCGGGTTGAAGGCAACATTGCCCCACAGCTTGACCCAGATCTCGGCGCGGATGTCGCCTTTGACCGGGGCCTTCAGCCCGGCGGCGATCAATGCCTTGCTCAGCGCAACGACGCGTTCGGACCTGCTGCCATCCGGCTCGCCGAGCGAGAAGCGGTCGCCTTCGATGTGATGCAGTTCGCCCGGCGCGCCGATTTCCGCCGCCGGATAGACGACGCAGCCCAGCGCGCGCTGCGGTCCGATGGCGTCCCATTGCCGGCCGTCGGGATCGACACTGTCGAGGCGGCGGCCTTCAAGGGCGCCACCGACGCCGTGGAAATACCACCAGGGCACGCCGTTGACCGCCATGACCACCGCAGTCTTCGGCCCCAGCAGCGGCGTCATCCTGTCGACGATACCGGCCACGGCCTGGGCCTTCAGCGCGACGATGACATAGTCCTGCGCCCCGATCGTCGCCGAATCGTCGGTGGCCCGGGGCGTGACGGTGAACGCGCCTCCTGGCCCGCTGACTTTCAGCCCATTTGCCTGCATCGCCGCCAGGTGTGGCCCGCGCGCAATCAGCGTCACATCCTCGCCGGCGCGCGCCAGATAGGCGCCGAGCAATCCGCCGATGGCGCCGGCGCCGTAGACGGCGATCTTCACGAGGCCAGCCCCAGCTTCTGCGCCAGGCCGATGCGCTGCAGCTTGCCGGTGGCGCCCTTGGGGATCTCGGGCAGGAACAGGATCTTGCGCGGCACCTTGAAATCGGCGAGCCGGGTGCCGATGAAGGCGCGTAGCTCCGCTTCCGTGACGCCCTGGCCTTCCTTGAGGACGACCGCCGCGGCCACCTCCTCCCCCAGCTTGTCATGCGGCATGGCGAAGGTGACCACCTGCGCCACCGCCGGATGATCCATGATCACGTCGTCGACCTCGCGCGGCGCGATCTTCTCGCCGCCGCGGTTGATGATCTCCTTCAGCCGCCCGGTGATCGAAAGATAGCCCTCGGCGTCCATCACACCCTGGTCGCCGGTGCGGAACCAGCCGTTGCTGAAGGCCTCGGCATTGGCCTTCGGATTGCTGACGTAGCCCAGGGTCACGTTCTCGCCGCGGATGACGATCTCGCCGGTCGCGCCGCGTGGCAACAGCGCGCCATCGGGGTCCATGATACCGACCTCCGGGCCGGCGGCGATGCCGACGCTGCCGGGTTTGCGCGGCGCCGGCGGCAGCGGATTGCTCGCCATCTGGTGCGCCGCCTCGGTCATGCCGTAGGATTCGATCACCGGGCAGCCGAAAGCCGCCTCCAGTGCCTTCATCACCTGCGGCGGCAGCGAGGCGGAAGACGAGCGGATGAAGCGCAGCCTGCGCCGCGCCAGGATCTCGGCGTTGCGCTCGGCCCGCGACAGGATCATCTGGTGCATGGTCGGCACCGCTGTGTACCAGGTCGCCCCGACCTGATCGAGCTGCTCGAAGAACTTCAGCGCATTGAAGCCGGCCGGGCAATGCACGCTGGCCCCGGCGGCGAGCGACGACAGCAACGCGCCGACCAGCCCATGGATGTGGAACAGCGGCATGATGACGAGGCAGCGGTCGGCCGGGGTCAGCGCCAGAGTGCGCGCGATGTTGCGCGCCGAGGCGCTGAGGTTGCGATGGGTCAGCGGCACGATCTTCGGCCGCGAGGTGGTGCCCGAAGTGTGCAGGACCAGGGCCGCGTCCTCCGGCTTCGGCCGCGCCGGGCCGGCATCGGCGAACGGCACCGACAGGGTGAAGTCGCCGGCCGGCCCATCCAGGCGCGGCGACAGATCGATGACCGGGATCTTGCGCTGGGCGGCGATGGCGCGCGCCGGCGCGTCCGGCCCGGCCTGGATGATCAGCGCCTTCGCATCGAGATCGCCCAGGTAGAAGTCGAACTCGTCGGCGCGATAGGCGGGGTTGAGCGGCGCCGCGCAGGCCCAGCAGGCAACGGCGACGAAGGCGGCCGCCATCTCCGGGCCGTTCGGCATGACAATGGCGACGCTGTCGCCCGGCTGCACCCCCAGCTGGCGCAGCGCGCCGCCGACCTGGCTGGCCAGGCGCCACAATTCGCCCCGTGTCATGGTCCTGCGACCAGGATTATCGATCGTGGGCGCGCCGATCGCTTCGGCGTTGCGGTCGCCGCTCTGCAGCAATTCGGCCAGGGTGGCGAAGGTGCTCATGTTCTGGATGATCCTCTATTCGCTGATCTTGTCGATGCCACAGACGGCGCGCCCGCCGTCCGCCGGTGCGGCGCAATGCGCGTCCGCCGCCTGGGCGGGGCGCGCGCGCAACGGCGTGAAGTCCAGTCGTCCCAGGGTCGCCTGCCAGTTGTCGGCCCGCCCGCAGATCACGTTCTCCACCATCATCTTCTTCTTGCCGTCCGGCCGCATGACATAGATGCCGCCGTCCTCTCCCGCGCGCATCAGGTCCATCCGCACCGCAGCGCCGGGGGCGATCTGGCCGAGGTCGCGCTCGACCCAATGGCCGAAGATCAGCTGGCAGCGGAGCGGCACGGTCCCGCCATTGTGCAGCGAAACCGCCAACGGCGCATCCCCCGCATCTTGCCGATCCGCGACGCAGCCGGCCAGGGCAAGGCTTCCCACCATCGTCGCGAAGCACCACAAGGCGATCCGTCGCTTGAGCATGGACAAGGCTGTTCTCCGGCGCGTCAAGCGGCGAGGGCGCGTGGCGCGAGCGGCACCCTGCCGCGCAGCAGGTCGCTGAACCGCTCGGCGACGGCGACGATCGCGGCGTTGATCGGCCCGGTGGTGATGCTGGGCAGCACCGAGGCATCGCAGACATAGAGCCCGTCCATGCCGCGCAGTTTCAGGTCGGGGCCGACGACGGCCTCGTCTCCCACGCCCATGCGGCAGGTTCCGGTCGGATGGTGATGGGTGAAGGCGGCCTTTTCCAGGAAGGCCAGGCGGTCGGCACGGGTCTTTACCGCGGGCCCGGGCAGCACCTCTTCCGCGCGCCACGCGTCCAGCGCGTGGGCATGGCCGACGGCTTGGGCCCGCGCGAGCGCTTCGAGATAGATCTCGCGGTCGTATTCCTCGGCCAGGTAGTTCGGATCGATCAGCGGCGGCACCGCCGGATCGACGCTGGCGAGCCGGATCGACCCGCGGCTTTTCGGGTGGGTGAAGCCGAACATGATCGTATAGGCCTCGCCGAACGCCGGCGCGGTGAACTGCTCTGTCACCACCGGTGCCACCACGCAGGCCAGCACCATCTCCGGCGCCTGCGTGTCATCGCTGCGCGTGAGGTACATGAGCGATTCGGAGTTCTGGTATTTCGACGGCGGCACCGGACGCTTCGCGCGGTAGACGTTGCCGCCGGAGAGCAGATGGTCGTGCAGGTTGCGCCCCACGCCGGGCAGATCGTGGCGCGGCGCCACGCCGACGCGCTTCAGCTCGTCCGCCGGCCCGATGCCAGCCCGCAGCAGCAGCAGCGGCGTCGCGATGGCGCCGGTGGCCAGGATGATTCCGCGTTCCGCCCGCAAAACGCGCTGGCCCGTTCCGTCTTTCACCGCGACGCCGACGCAGCGTTCGCCCTCGAACACCAGCGATTGCACCAGGGTCTCGCTCAGCAGCGTGAGATTGTCGCGGTCGAGAACGGGCGTGAGATAGGCATCGGCGATGGTCTGCCGCTTGCCGCCCTTGATGGTGAGCGTGTTGGCGCAGGGCCCCGCCATGCGCGGGCCGTTGTGATCCTCCGTCGGCGCGATGCCGACTTCGATCCCGGCCTGCATATAGGCCCGGGTGACCGGATTCGGCTCCGCCGGGCGGATCAGGTGCAGCGGTCCATCGGCGCCGTGATACGCCGAGGCGCCCGGAGTGTAGGATTCGGAGCGGATGAAATAGGGGAGCAGGTCGCGGAAACCCCACCCGGCACAGCCATCCTCCGCCCAGCGGTCGAAATCGGACGGATGCCCTCGCACATGCGCCATGGCATTGATCGCCGTCGAGCCGCCGATCACCTTGCCGCGCGGCCAGTCATGCACGCGATTGGCGCAGTGCTTCTGCGGCACGGTGCGATAGGCCCAGTCGACCTCGCTGCCCTGGAGCAGCGGCCACTTGGCGGGGGCGGCAATCAGCGGATTGGTGGCCGGCCCGCCGGCCTCGATCAGGCCGACACGCAACTCCGCCTGCTCGCTCAATCGCGCCGCCAGCACCGAGCCCGCGGTGCCGGAACCAATCACCAGGAAATCGAACCAATCCTCGGAAGAAAGACCCATGACGTGTCGAACCATTCCCCGTTGCCGGAGGATATTGTTTCCACTTTTCTGGGGCCGAGTCTATCATTCGTGAACCAAACCAAGAGCAAGAAAGCTCGAGCTGGGGGCAACAAACCATGAGTTCATCGCTGAAAGAGCCGCTCATCACCCTGTCGGCCGGACCGGTCGCGGCATTTCCGCGCGTGCTGCGCGCCATGTCGGCACCGGTTCACTACGACTACGATCCATTCTTCCAGGACTTCTACCAGGGCGTGACCATTAAGTGCGCGAAGGCCCTGCGCACCAAGGCGCCGACCCTGGTCCTCCACATGGAACCGGCGCCGGGCATCGAGGCGGCGGCCGCCTCGCTCATCAGCCCCGACGACGTGGTGCTCAACCTCGCTTCCGGCGTCTACGGCAAGGGCTTCGGCTATTGGTCGGCGCGCTACAACAAGGAACTGGTGGAAATCGAGGTCCCCTACAACGAGGCCATCGACCCGGCGTCGGTGGCCGAGGCGTTCCGCAAGCGTCCCGACATCAAGGTGGTGTCGCTGGTCCACCACGACACGCCGTCGGGCACCATCAACCCGGCCAAGGAGATCGGCAAGATCGTGCGCGACAACGGCGCGTTCCTGATCGTCGACGCCGTCTCCTCCTTCGGCGGCATGGACATCCATCCCGACGATTGCTTCGCCGACATCTTCATCACCGGCCCCGGCAAGTGCCTGGGCGGCGCGCCCGGCCTGACCCTGATGGCGGTGACCGACCGCGCCTGGGCCCATATCGAGGCCAATCCGAAAGCCCCCTTCGCCTCGGTCCTGAGCCTGAAGGACTGGAAGAAGGCCTGGAGCAAGGACGAGCCCTTCCCCTTCACGCCCTCGGTTTCGGAGATGAACGGCCTCGACGCGGTGATGGATCAGTATCTCGAGGAAGGCCCGGAAAAGGTCTGGCACCGCCACGCACTGACTGCGAAGGCCTGCCGCGCCGGCATCAAGGCCATGGGCCTGGAATTGTGGGCGAAGACGGAGGCGATCGCCTCACCCACCTGCACCGCGGTCAAGGTGCCGGCTGGGGTCAGCGATGCCGACATCATCGCGGCGGCACGCGAGCGTTTCGGCGTGGTGTTCTCGACCGGGCGCAACGACACCAAGGGCAAGTTGATCCGCATCGGCCATATGGGCCCGGTGGCGGAGCCGATCTACGCCACGGTGGCGGTGACCGCCTTCGGCGGTGCGCTGCGCAAGCTCGGCCGCAAGGTCGATGTGGCGGCAGGTGTCGAGGCGGCGCTGGCGGTCATCGAGGCCGATCGCGGATAATCTCAATCGCAGACGACAGGACAGAGGGGCAATCAATGCGCAGATTCGAAGGTCGCGTGGCGGTGGTTTCCGGCGCCGCGCAGGGCATGGGCAAGGCGGTGGCCGACCGTCTCGGCGAGGAAGGGGCGACGGTGGTTGCCGTCGACATCAATGGCGCCGGCGCCAGCGCCACCGCCAAGGCGCTCGGCGGCAAGAGTTACGGCGTTGCCTGCGACATCGGTGACGAAGACCAGGTGAGCAAGCTGTTCGCCGAGGTCGCCGCCAAGTTCGGCAAGCTCGACGTTCTGGTGAACGTCGCCGCAATCGTGCCCTTCGTGAAGTGGGACGAACTCACCTTCAAGGAATGGCGCCGGGTGCTGCGGGTCAATCTGGACGGGCTCTATCTCATGTGCCGCGCCGGCTCCGACCTGATGCGCAAGAACAATTACGGTCGCATCGTCAATTTCAGCTCGAACTCGATCTTCGCCGGCACCCCGAACATGGCGCACTACGTCGCCTCCAAGGGCGGCGTGCTGACCTTCACCCGCGCCCTGGCGACCGAGCTCGGCGGCTACAAGATCACCGTCAATTCGGTCTGCCCGGGCCTGACCGACACCGAGGGCGTGCAACAGACCCCGCACAAGGAGGCCTTCGGCTTCGTCGAGATGCTGCAGGCGATCAAGGGCAAGGGCGTGCCGGCCGACATTGTCCCGGCGGTCGCCTTCCTGGCCTCGGACGAGGCGCATTGGATCACCGGCCAGGCGCTCAACGTCGATGCCGGCATGGTCCGCTGGTAGCTCCGCTGCTAAGATCGGGGCGGCGGCGCGAGTCGCCCTGATCTTCTGCCTGCTCCAAGCGGAGGGCGCGATGGCGGGTTCGGCGGACGATGCCTTGTTGCGGGCGGCGGCCCTGGGCGACAAGACCGCCGCGGTGGCCGCGCTGAACGCGGGTGCCGGCATCGACGCCCGTGATGCCCGGCTCCAGACCCCCCTGCTCATCGCCATACAGAAGGACAACCGCGACGTCGCCGCGCACCTGATCGCGCGCGGCGCCGACGTCAACGCGGTGGCCGCGAACGAGGACACGCCCTGGCTGCTGGCTGGCGCGCTGGGTCGCGCCTCGCTGCTGGCGGCGATGCTGGAGACCGGCAAGGTCGACTATGCCAAGCGCAACCGCTACGGCGGGAACGCCCTCATCCCCGCCTGCGAGCGCGGCCATGTCGAGACCGTGCGCCTGCTGCTGGAGCGCTCGGCGATCGACGTCAATCACGTCAACAACCTGGGCTGGACGGGCCTGCTGGAAGCCGTGATCCTGTCCGACGGCGGGCCGCGCCATCTCGAGATCGTGCGCCTGCTGCTGGAACACGGCGCCGACCCGAACATCGTCGACAAGGACGGCGTCAGCCCGCTGAAGCACGCCCAGGACCGGCGCTATGACGCCATCGCGGCGCTGATCAAGGACGCGGGCGGCAGGTAGATCCTAGTCGCAGACTTGGCCGCCGAAGATCGCCTTGTTCCAGCGCCGCACCACGATCCTGCCGCGCAGGCCCGCCTTGGTGGCGGGATCCGCCTGGATGATGGCGAGGGCCTCCTCCCGCGTCGCGACGTCGAGGATCAGCAGGCTGCCATCGGGCGTCTTGCCGTCGTCACTGCGCAGGCTGCCGGCGCAGAGGATCCTGTCCTTGATGGATTGCTCATAGGCCCAATGGGCGTCCATCACCGCGCGGTCGGCGCGGATCGCGGCGGCGCCAGGCGCGTCGTCACTGACGATCATCCAGGGCATCGGTGCCGCGTCCTTCCCGCCTCTAGGAGTAGAAGTTGGCGCCGGTCTGGTAGCCCTTGAAGCTCTCGAGGTCGTGCGAATAGAACAGCTCGGCGTCGTGCTTCTCCGCCAAGTCCTTCAGCCGCTTCATCGACTTGACGCTCTCGGTCGGGTCCAGGTGGAACGACGAGATGCACATCATGTCCATGTTTTTCTTGGTGTAGCAGGCATCCGCGGTGAACAGCATCGGCCGGCGGTTCTTCAGCTCCACCATCAGGCTGTAATGGCCGGCGGTGTGGCCGGGCGTCTCGAACAGATGGATGCCCTTGGCAATCTCCTGGTCGCCGGTCACCGTTTCGAACTTGGGCGTGAACATGTCCAGCGCCGGATCCGGCGGCAGTTCCTTGCCGGCGTTCTTCTTCTTCATGATGTCCGGCGCGAAGGTCAGGTCGGAGTAGCCGAGATGCTCGAAGGGCTGGCAATTGGCGCTCGCCTCCAGCTCCTTCTTGTGACAAATGGTGCAGGCCTTGTGCAGGTGCTTGTTGCCGCCGCAATGATCGAAGTGATAGTGCGAGTTGATCACGTAGTTGATGTCGTCGGTTTTCAGGCCCAGCGCGGCGAGCTGGCCGGGAATGGTCTGCGCCTTGTCCTGGATCGGCTTCTCGAAGGGCAAAACGCGCATGACATGATCGAAATCGTAGCCGGTGTCGAACATGTAGTAGCCGTCCTTGTGCTCGATCAGCACGGCGTAGCAGGGAAACCGCACCTCGCCGCTCGGCCCGCGGTTCCAGAATACGTGGAAGCCGTCGATCACCAGCGTGCCGCCGTCGAGCAGATAGACCTTCGTGTCAGACATGAGCCCCTCCCATCAAGCCGCGGGTCGCCGCCCGCCGGTCCACAACGCCATCGCCATTCTACCGGTCGCCGCGCACATAGGGCAGCCCCAAGGCCGGGGGCAGGACCGAATGCCGCGCGAAAATCACCAGGACCAGCATCACCATCGCGAAGGGCAGCATCTGCACCACGTCGGTCGGGATGTTGATGCCGGCCACCTGCAGGGCCGTGGTCATCGCCAGGCTGATGCCGAACAGCGCGGCGCCCAGCAGCACCCAGACCGGGTTGCCACGCGCCAGCATGGCCAGCACGATCCCGATGAAACCGGCGCCGCCGGTCATGAAAGGCACGAACAGGCCGGCGCCGACATTGGCCATGTAGGCGCCGCCGAGCCCGGCCAGGAATCCGGTCGACAATACTGCACCCGCCCGCGTCGCCGTCACGCTGACCCCGGCCGCATCGAGCGCCGCCGGCTTGGCGCCGGCCGATTCCAGGTTGAGCCCGATGAAGGTCGAGCGGAACATCCAGCCGAGCCCCACCACCAGCAGCACCGCCAAGTAGACGATGGGCGAATGGCTGAACAACGCCTTGCCCAGGACCGGGATGGCGGAAAGGCCGGGCAGTTCCCAGACCGGCGCCTGGTCGAGGCGCGGATAGGTCTTGCTGAACTGCACGAAATGCAGCAGTGCCGTCAGCCCTTCGAACCCGATGGTGACGCCGATGCCGATGACGATCTGGTTGAGGCCGAAGCGGATGCACAGCAGCACCACGATGGCCGCCACCGCCATGCCGCCAATTCCGCCCATCAGGAAGCCGAACCAGAACGAGCCGCTGAAATACGCGGCGGCGAAACCGGCATAAGCGCCGAACAGCATCATGCCCTCGATGCCGATGTTGAGCACGCCGGCCTTTTCCGAGATCTGCTCGCCCAATCCCGCCAGCAGCAGCGGGACCCCGGCGGTGACGGCGCCGAAAATGAGCGAGGTGAGGAAGGCTTCGGTCAGCAGGGCGTCCATGTCAGGCCCCCACCCGCTTGCGGCGCTGATGATCGAGATACTCGACCACGGCAAGGAAGATCAGCAGCAGCGCCACCAGGACCAGCACATAGGTCTGCGGCACGCCGACCCGCCGCGCGGCACTCTCGCCGCCGATCATCAGGGCCGAGAAGAAGAACACGAAGCCGATCACCGCATAGCCGTTGAACCGGGCCAGGAACACCAGCGGCACGACCAGCAGCCCGAAAGCCGGGTTCCAATCCGCGCGCACCGTACCCCAGACGCCGAGGATCTCCACGGCGCCGCCCAGCCCGATGAGCCCGGCGCTGATGGCGAAGGTGGCGATGGTGAGGCGGGCGACGTTGAGCCCGGCATGAATGGCGGCGGCCGGGTTGGCGCCCACCACCTGCAGCTTCAGGCCGAAGGCGGTCCGCGTCATCATCAGATGCACCAGGACGACCACGCCCAAGGCGATCAGCACGCCGCTGTGGATCGTGGTGTCGAACAGGCGCGGCAGGCGGTCCGCCACCGGCAGGGTGACCGTCTGCGGCACCGTCGTGGTGGGATCGCGGAAGAACAGCTTCACCAGCACGTTGGCGAAGCTCACGCCCAGGAAACTCATCATCAGCGAGGTGATGATCTCGTTGACGCCGTAGCGTGCCTTGAGGATCGCCGGAATCACCGACCACAAGGCGGCCACCGCGATCGCCACCAGCATGCAGATCACCAGCGTCACCCCCCGGGGCAGGAAGGCGATCAGCGCCGGCGCCAGGGCGGAGGTGATGACGGCGGCCAACAGGAACTGCCCGTCGCCGCCAAGATTCCAGATGCCGGCGCGGAAGGCGACGATCAGCCCCGCCGCGATCAGCAGCAGCGGCGACATGCGGGTGAAGGTCTCCTGCAGCCCGCCCCAGGTGAGCAGGCCACGCCTGGCGACGAAACCGTAATAGGCGAGCGGATCCTTGCCCAGGATCAGCAGGATGACGCCGCCGGCGATGAGCGCGAGGATCACCGGCACGGCGACGCGCAGCGCCGCCGACGCGGCCTCGCGCGCGGCATCGCTGGCGGTGTCTCCGCCCTGAACCTCGGTGCTCATAACACTCCTTCTTCCCCCCTTGCGGGGGAAGGCAGCGGAGACTTGGCGAACGCAGTGAGCCTAGTCGCAGCCGGATGGGGGGTCGCGCCCCGCGGGCGCGCATCGCCGGAGGCGATAGAAGGGCGAAGGTTCAGTGGAACAAGACCCGGCGCTGCATCACCCCCCATCCCACCCTTCCCCCGCCCCGTCGGCGAATGCCGACATTCGTCGGCTTGGGGGGGAAGGAGCACATCGAGTATGTGGCCAGACCGCACCATCACGCCGCCCTCGCGCCGGTCATCAGCAGGCCGACCTGGCGTTCCACGTCGGGGCCGTTCTCGACGATGCCGACGACGCTGCCCTGGTCCATCACCGCGATGCGATCGGAGAGTTCCAGCAGTTCGTCGAGATCGGTGGAGATCACCACGGTCGCCAGGCCGGCATCGGCGCCGGCAAGGATGCGCTCATGCGCCAGCCGGGTGTTCTGCAGGTCGAGGCCGTAGGTCGGCTTGTTGAAGACGACCACGCTGGCCGCGGCATTGAGCTCGCGCGCCAGGATCGCCTTCTGGATGTTGCCGCCGGAGAGCTTGCCGATCGGCGTCTTCTCCGAGGGCGTGCGGATGTCGCTGCGCCTGATGTGCTCGCGCGCGCTGTCGTGGATGGCGTCCCAGTCGGTGATGCCGCGGCGCCAGAACGGCGGCACGCCGATCTCCTTCAGCACCAGGTTGGTGGCGACCGAGAAGATGCCGACCGTCCCCTCACCCAGCCGTTCGTCGGTGACGTAGCGCACGCCGTGGCGCCGGCGCTCCGGCACCGCGTCGGCGGTGATGTCGGCGCCATTCAGGGTGATCCGGCCGGCCGAGACGGCACGCTGCCCGGCCAGCACCTCGGCCAGGTGCTTCTGCCCGTTGCCGTCGATCCCGGCGATGCCGAGCACCTCGCCCGGCCAGAGATCGAAACTGGCGTCGCGCAACGGGCAGGCGCCGCGCGTCGCCTCGGTCTGCAGGCCCGCGACGCTGAGGCGCGGCTGTCCGCTGCGGTCCACCCGGCGGTCGCGGTGCGCCCGGCGGCCGCGGCCGACCAGGATCTCCGCGTCACGCGCGTGCTCGTCCGTCGAGCCGAACATCATGCGGATGACGGCGTCGGTCACCTCCGCCTCGGTCATCGCTTGCAGCCGCTCCGGCGGGAGGTTCCCGACCACGCGGCCAAGACGCAGGATGGAGATGCGGTCGCCGAACTCATAGGCCTCGACCAGCTTGTGGGTGATGAGGATGAGCGCGACGCCCTTGGCGCGCAGCCGCTTCATCACCTCGCCCAGGTCCTTGACGCCTTGCGGCGTCAGCATCGAGGTGGGCTCGTCGAGGATCAGGACCTTCTCGCCGCGCCACAACGCGCGCATGATCTCAACCTGCTGCTGCTCGCCCAGCGACAGGCGGCCGACCTGCGCGTCGGGGTCGATCCTGACGCCGAGCAGCGCGGACAATTCCGTGAAGCGCGCCAGGGCCGGCGCGCGGGCGAGCTTCTGCCACCACGGGCCGCCCAGCATCAAATTCTCGATGACCGTGAGGCTCGGCACCAGCAGCACGTGCTGGAAGACGGTGCCGATGCCGAGATCGAGGCTGGCGCGCGGCGATGAAATCACCACCGGCTTGCCGTCGATCAGGATTTCGCCCGCGTCGGGCTGCTGCATGCCGGCCAGGATGCCGATCAGGGTCGACTTGCCGGCGCCGTTCTCGCCGAGCAGGACGTGGATCTCGCCCGCCCGGAATTCGAGCGAGACATCGTCATTGGCTAGGACACCGGGAAACCGCTTGGTGATGTTCCGCACGGCGGCGACGGGGATTGCCCCCGTCGCCTCCCCTGCACGCTGCCCAGCCAATGACGACGCCTCTTGCCCGTTCATTTCGCCACTCTGCCCGCGGCATCGGGGCGAGTCCAGTTACACGGATGGCCGGATCGCTTATTGCGGCGGCGCATCGGTGACGGAGCTCATCAGGGCGCGGACCTTCTGCGCATCCTCGATCCGGTCGACCTTCAGGCTGCCGTCGATGATCTGACCGCGGACCTTCTCGATCTCGGCCCACACGTCGTCGGGGATATGCTTGGAGTGCAGCAGCCGCACCGAATCATCCGCCAGATGGATGGCGTATTCGTGGGTGCCGAACTTGCCGGCCTTCAGATCCTCGACCATCTCGGAGTAGACCGGCACCATGTCCCAGATCACCGACGAGAGCAGGTTGCCCTTGTCGATGGAGGTCTTGTCGCCGATCACGTCGATGAACCACACCTTGCCGCCGTCGACGGCCTTGCCGGTCTCGACCGCCTGGAGCATGCCGAAGGTGGCGCCGTCGCCCTGGCCGAAGATCACGTCGGCGCCGGCGCCGATCAGCGAGGCGGTGACGCGGTTGCCGCCGGCGGCATCCGCATACGCGGCTGGGCCGATCACGGCATAGAGGATCTTCACGCTGCCATCCGCGGCCTTGACGCCGTTGGCGAAGGCGGCCGATTGCGAGTTCCACGACGGCGGCTCGCCGGAGACGACGATGCCGACCGACTTGGTCTTGGTCGTCTTGGCGGCGAGGATGCCGGCGAGATAGGCGCCTTCATGGGCGCTGAGCGTGTAGTTGGCGAGAACGCCCGGCTTGCCCGCGCCTTCCATGTCGACGATGGCCACCGGCACGCCCTTTTCGGCGCCGACTTCCGGAACGGCCGTATTGTAGCCGCTGGCATGGGCGATGATCAGGCTGGCGCCGTCATCGGCGAGTTCGCGCGCCTGCGGGTGCACGTCGCCATAGCCGAGGCCCGTCGCCGGCATGAATTCGAGGCCGTATTTCTCGGCCACCGCCTTCGCCGCGTCGAACCCCTGCTGGTTCCAGCCGAAATCGGTCGGCTCTTCCGGCGTCATGATGGCGATGCTCTTCACATCGACCGCCTGCGCCTGGACGGCCAATCCGCCCACGGCCAGCGCCAGCATCGAAACCTGTGCCAGCCGCCTCAACAATCCCTTGTTCATGGTCTGGTTTCCTTCCTGTTTTCGTTCGCGTGATCGGTCACGCATGCCCGCTTCGTTCAACGCCCGCTTGGTTCAACCCCTGCCGGATTGCTTCCGGCTATTCCGTTCTTGGCCGCCCCATCCGAACCACACATGAAAAGGGCGGCGTTTCTCCCGCGGAGAGCTCAGCTCTCCAGCGCCTTGCGCACGGCAACCAGGCGCTTGGCGCGCAGCTGCCGCAGTTCGGCGATCTTTTCCGGCGTGTAGCTGAAGACGCCGCCGCCGGTCTTCATGCCGAGCTTGCCGGCCTTGGTCCGCTCGGTGACATAGGGGCTGAGGTCGCCCCGGTTGCACAGCTCCTTGTTCAGGTAGGAGCCGACCGCCTGGTAGATGTCGAGACCGGCCATGTCGAGCAGCGCCATCGGCCCGATGACAGAGAGCTTGTAGCCGATGCCCCAGGAGACGCAGGTGTCCAGCCCCTCGGCATCAATGACGCCCTGGTCGACCAGGTCGACGCACTCGCGCAGCAGCGCGTAGAGCACGCGGTTCTCGACGAAGCCCGGCACGTCCTTCTGCACCACCACGGGCAGCAGGCCCAGCGCCTTGATCTGGTCGACCATCCAGGTGACGGTCGCCGGCGCGGTCTTGTCGCCGGCGATCACCTCGATCATCGGGATGATGTGCGGCGGGTTCGACCAGTGCATGCCGACGACGCGCTCCGGCGCCGAGACGTTCTCCTGCAGCTTGGTGATCGGGATGCCCGAGGTGTTGCTGGCGATGATGCACTTCTTGTCGACCAGCGCGTCGATCTCCTTGAACACCGCGGCCTTGATCTCGAGCTTCTCCGGCACGGTCTCGACCACCAGGGTGGCGCCTGCCAGGCATTCCTGCAGGCTGCCGGCGATCTTCACCGGGATCTTGCCCTTCTCCGGCACGCCCAGCGCGTTCAGCACGTTGTTGGCCATGGTCAGGCCGTCGCCGGCCTTCTTGCGCTGATCTTCGCTGACGTCGAAGGCGATGACCTCCATGCCCGCCCGCGCCAGCGTCTGCGCGATGCCCGGGCCCATCGTGCCCAATCCGACCACTGCTGCCTTGCTCATCTCCGTCTCCGCTTACCTCTAGTTTTTTCTACTTCTTCGTCATGGTCGTGCCCATCGGTTTCAAGCCGGGCACGACCACCCACGAGTTCACATCAGCCGCAACGTTGCCGCCCACACAAACTCGTGGGTGGTCGGACCAAGTCCGACCATGACGAGTAGGAGGGCGCCAGGAGCGCGACGACATCTCCTACAGTCCCGCCGCCTTCTTGAAGGCCGGGCGCTCCGTCAGCTTCGCCCGCCACGCCTTTAGATTCGGCAGCGCCGGCAGCGCCACCGGGAAGTCCAGGCAGCGATGCACGATCGGTCCCAACGCCACGTCGGCCAGGGTGAAATCGTTGCCGGCGATCCACGCCTTGCCCGCAATCGCGCCCTCCAAGATCGAGAGCTGCGCCGCCAGTTCCTTGGCGTCGGCGGCGAAGGTCGGCGCGCGCTCGGCCTCCGGCTTCTTCGAATCCTTGAACACCTGGACGTAGTGGTAGTTGAGCGAGGCGAGCAGCCAGTCCATCCAGCGCTCGACCTCGGTGCGCTTCGCCGCGTCGGTCGGATAGAGATTGGCCTTGCCGTTCTTGGTCGCGAGGTAGCGCAGGATGGTGTTGGATTCCCAGATCACCACGTCGCCGTCGACCAGCGTCGGCACCTTGCCATTGGGGTTGAGCTTGAGATAGGCGGCGTCCTGGGTGTTGTTGAACTGGCGGCCGTAATCCTCGCGCGTATAGGGGACGCCGATCTCCTCCAGCAGAAAGATCACCTTTTGGACATTGCCGGAGGTATTCCGGCCCAACAATCGCAGCATTTCAGCTCTCCCTGCCTGCACGGCACATGATCCGGGTCGTTTGCCGGCGCCGTCGCGGCGCGGCCCGATCCCTGGTCGGTCTCACTTCGGCTTGTAGGCCACCGCGTCCATCTCGATCTTGCATTCGATGGCGGCGCGGGCCTCCACGGTCGTCCGTGCCACCCTTCCCTCCGGGAAGTATTCCGCGAAGATCCGGTTATAGCGACCGAAATTCCGCGCATCCTCCAGATAGACGGTCACTTTCACGACATCGGAGAGATCGGCGCCGTCGAGCGCCAGGATGCGCTTGATGGATTCGATGGTCCAGCGCGTCTCCTCCTCGATATTGCCGACGCACATGTTTCCATTTTCGTCCTTGGCGACTTGTCCCGAGACAAAGATGAAGTCGCCGGCGCGCACCGCAGGATGGAATGGCAGGTTCGGGTTCTTCTTCCCGATCGTGCTGATGCCTTTGTTCTCGCCCATGCTGAGCCCCCAACTCCCCTCCGAAAAATCCGCTCGGCGCTACTACATCACGGTTGTTTCGATGATGTCCACGCCGCGTTGCCGGTCGATCAGATAAATCAAGCCGCGCTGGTCGATGGTCACGTCGTTGGACGACGCCAAGTCGAAGCCATTCGGCGCATCGGTCTCGTAGAAGCCGACTTCCTTCGGCGCGAAGGGATCGGCGACGTCGATCAGGCGCAGCCCCTGGGCGAACCAGGCGAAGGGTATGACCGTGCCCTTGAACCTTTCCGACGGTTGATGGCAGCCCATCATCGCCGGCTGCGGTGCGCCGTCCTTGTCCAGCCCCTCCACCTGCCAGGTCGAGATCGGGATGGGACAATGTTCATTGGTGATGTCGTAGATCCACATGAAGGCGGGCGCCGCCGGCCATAGCTTGGCCACGTCCTCATCCGCCACGATCATGACGTCCCGTCCCTTCAGCTTCTGCGGCATCGGCAGGCAGGTGTGGGTCGGGTGCGGCCAGGTCGGCGAGGTGTTCACCGCCGAGACCAGCTTCGGCTTCGACATGTCGGCGATGTCGAGGATGAAAAAGCCGTGATGCCAGTAGCTGACATAGAGCCGGTCGCCGCGGCGCATCGGATGGTGGCAGCGCGGCGGCGTCCAGTTGTTCCAGGGATACTCCTCGCCGCCCGCCTTCCATTGGCCGGGAATCCACCAGCGACCGACCTCCTCCGGCTTCGCCGGGTCCTTGAGGTCGAGGATCATGCAGATGTTGCCGATATAGCCTTCGGCGGTGGGCGAGATATAGGCGTAGCGGCCGTCGAAATCGTAGCGGTGCACGCCCTTGCCGTGGGTGCGCCACTTGGTGATCAGCTTCGGGTCGCCCGGCTTCGAGACGTCGTAGATGCCGAGGCCACCGCCGAACTCGGTGTCGCCCTCGGTGCCCTGGCGTTCATGGTTGACGATCATGATGTCGTTGGCGACGCGCACCTTGTGCGAGTGCCAGCCCGGCGGCATCTCGATGCGCTTGATCAGCCGCGGATTGCGCGGGTCGGACACGTCGACGATGGAGGTCCCGGTCGGCTGGCGCATATGGCCGACATAGAGCGTATGGCCCTCGACCCAGACCTGGCCGCCGCCGGGGCAGTCGAAATTGGACAGCAGCTTGGTGTTCCTGGATTTCGCCATGGTACTCGCGCGAATTGAAGCGGTTGAAACCGGACCGGAGCTAGAACAGCCGCGTCACCTCGCCCGACTTCAGCTTGCCGTGCTTCTGATAGAGCGCCAGTGCCTTCAGGGTCGGTTCGTCGCTGGCCACGAACAGGATCGCCGGGCTGCTCGACGTGTTCACGTGCTCGCACCATTCGCCACCGGGCACCGCGAAAGTATCGAACGGATCCCATTCGATCTTCCTGCCGCCGACGATGGAATAGCCGCTGCCCTCGAAAGGCGAGACGGTGAGGCTGGCATTCTGCTTCAAGGGCAGGGTCTTCTCGCCCGGGCGCAGCATCTGCATGAAGAACGTGATCGTCTTGTAGATGCTGGAGCCGGTGAGCGGATTGACATACTCGATCATGATGGCTTCGTGCGGGTCGCCGTCCCAATTCCGGAATTTTTCCAGCGCCTCGCGCATCATGTCGTAGCGGTAGACGTACATCGGCGAGGCGGCACCCGTGCCGCGATGGTGCGAGACGAAGCGCGGCAGCAACCCGCCGGAGCCGTAGATGTCCTGCGAGTAACCCCGCGGGAAGCGCGCCGACTGCATCGCCTTGCTGACGCGCACGCCCTCCTCTTCTTCCTTGTAGTCGTGCTCGAAATAGATCGCGTTCAAGGTCTCCACCAGGGGCAGGTCGAGCACGCTGAGGTTGATCGCGTTGTCGTCGCCTTCGTTGCCGTGGTTGTGCCAGGTGTCGTGCGGCGTGAGCACCAGGTCGCCGGGGCCGAAGGAGATGTCCTCGCCCTCGACGCCGGTGAAGTTCTGCTTGCCGGTGAGGCCCAGGCGGATCGCGTTCGGCGAATGCCGGTGCGGCGGCATGATCTCGTTGGGGTCGTTCAGCCGGTAGGCGACGTACATGGTGCTGACTACCGCGCGCTTCGGCGCCAGGCCCGGATTGACCAGCACGAGGGAGCGGCGTTCCGAGGTCTCGGTGGTGATGAGCTCCGCCGAACGATGCAGCAGCGGCTCGATCTCGCCCTTGTATTTCCAGATGAAGGGGATCGCCTTGCGCTTGTCGAGGATCTGGCGTTCCTCGTCGTTCTTGATGGTGCGGTCGACCACCCAATAGGGCGCCATGTTGTTGGCGGCCACATCGGCATGCAACTGATCGAGAGCCGCCTGCAGATTGTGCCCTTCGAGCCTGGCCTTCGCCGTCATTCCGCCCCTCCTGCCTGCCGACCCTTGAACCAATTTTGACCGATTGGTTTCAGATCGCCCTCAATCCCTGCATCAACCGTAACCATTCCGCCAAAGGCTCGTCAACACCGATCCATTGGGCGCGGCATTCGCGCGCGATGGTTCGCCGGCGCCGGAGATCGCCGATGCGGACCTTGGTCCTGCTATCCGCCGCTTGGCGCGAGATCGGTTTACAAGCGGACCATCCCGCCGCATCATGCGGTTCAGGGTCGCGGGGGCGAGTCTGAACCATATATGCACCAATCGGCCCGGCCGAGCGTGGCGGTGCGCCAATCCAAGCGAATGGTCCCGTTTGGGTGCGCCGCGGCAGAAGGGGATTGAAATCCATGTTGCAGCATTCCGACCAGACCTTGAGCAAGCTGCGCCAGTTGATCGCCAATGGCGGCGTCGGCGCCGACGGACGCATGCCGCCGGAGCGCACGCTGGCCAACGAAATGGGGGTCGGGCGCCGGTCCCTGCGGCGGGCGCTGGAGATCCTGGAGCGCGAGGGCGAGATCACCCGCCACCAGGGCCGCGGCACCTTCGTCCAGGGCAAGGGCGGCAACGGCCAGGCGACCAATGGCGCGGCGCGCACCGGCAATGGCGCGGCACAGCGGGCGGATGCTCATCTGAACGGCGCCCTGGCGGCCATCCCCTTCGACCGCATCCTGGAATTCACCAATCCGCTGGAGGTGATCGAGGTGCGCCTTGCGATCGAGCCGGTGGTGGCGCGGTTGGCGGCGCTGCGCGCCTCCCAGGCCGATATCCGGCGGCTGGAAGGCCTCGTGGGGGCGACCAAGGATGCGTCCGACCCGCTGGTCTACGAGAAGGCCGACGAGGCATTCCACCGCGCCGTGGCCGAGGCGGCGCGCAATGCCCTGTTCCTGGCGCTGTTCGACGTGCTGAGTGCCAGCCGGCGCGATGCCGCCTGGCGGCGCCTGGGCGAGAACGCGCATTGCTTCAAGCGCCAGTCGGTGCATTCCGCCTCGCACCAGGAGATCTACGAGGCGATTGCCGCGCGCAACAGCGAGCGCGCCTACGAATGCATGCAGCGGCATTTGAGCGACGTGCAACGCCACGTCAACACCTACGCCTTCCCGGTCGAGCAGGCGAGTTGAGGCGAAGCGCAGGTTTCGCTGCGTCGCCGCGTTGAACCGGTGACCACAACAGGTGACAGGCCTTAAGACATGACGATTTCCCGCTGGTCGCGGCGCGGGCTGCTGGGCTTCGGCCTCGCGGCCGGATCGGCCGCGATCCTGCCGCACCAGCCGCGCGCCGCAACGCCGATTCTGCCGCTGACGCCGGTCTGCGCGGACGCGGACGACTTGACACCGGCCCAGACCGAAGGCCCCTATTTCACGCCGAACTCCCCGGAACGCGGCAATCTTGTCGCCGACGGCATCGACGGTGCCCGCATCGCCCTGGTCGGTTTCGCGCTCGATCCGCAATGCCGGCCCATCGCGGGCGCGCTCGTCGACCTCTGGCACGCCAATGCGGCGGGCGTCTATGACAACCAGGGCTACCGCCTGCGCGGCCACCAGTTCACCGATGCCGCGGGCCGCTTCGTCTTCGAGACCATCGTGCCCGGCCTCTATCCGGGCCGCACCCGGCATTTCCACGTCAAGGTCCAGGCGCCCGGCGGCAACATCCTCACCACCCAGCTCTATTTCCCCGGCGAGCCCCGCTTCGACTTCGTGATCGCGGGCAGCTGAGACGGTGGGCTGCCGCCGGGATTGGTGCGCGGGCTGAGCCCTGCTATCCTGGCGACCTCCATTGGGGGCGGCCGTGACCTTTCAAGCGAAGCTCGACGTGGCGCTGCAAATGCTGGCCGACACCGGCATGTGGCGCAGCAACTATGCGCCGCCGCTCTATCGCCTGCTCTGGCGCGCAGGAGTTCCGATCCCGCCGCCGCCCCTTGCCGGCTTCGCCGTTAATTTCCTGTTCCAGGGCAGCTGGTTTGGCGTGTTCTGGGGCGTCACGATGTGGTTCATATCCTGGCGGCACCAAACCACGTCCGTCACAGGTGCGATTGTCAGCGCCGGCTTAAGCGGCGCGCTCTTTGGAGCCATAATGGCCTCTTACTGGGTCTACAAGGCGCGCAAGCTCAAGCTGCCGCGCTGGGCAGATCTCAAGTCACCGGCTTCCACCTTCGATTGACGCCAGTGGCGCCTAGGGATCGAGCGTCGGCGCGGTGTTGGGCGGCGGCAACTCCTCGATCGCCGCACGCGAGGGCACCTCGACCGGCAGCATCGAATCGTCGATCGGCAGCGCGTCGCCCAGCCACAGCGCATGCACCAGGTGATCGTCCTTCGGCCACAGGGTGTTGGGATGCACCAGCACGCTCAACCCATCGCGATTGAGCATCAGCCAGGGGACGAAGCGCGGGAATTCCTCCACCGCAAAGGCCACCTGGCCGTGAAACGCTCGGCGATCAGCTCACGCAGCCGCGCCGCGCGCGGGCGGCTGCCGGCATCGAAATAGATGTGCGCGTGGTAGCTGGCGATTTCGGCGACGGCGCGCGGCATAGATGACGTGGATTGCGAGGCCATGATGCCCTGACCTTGCATCCCGGCGGGCCGGCGTCAAGTGGGCCAAGGCCCTCCCGCGCGGCGCCGCTGCCGGCGGCCGCTGGTGCCGTGAGTCTTGTGCGAGCGCGGGTCCCGCCTTGCCAATTGCCATCGGGAACGACAAGCTCGGCCCGGCTGGAAGGCTGCGGATTACAGGAGCACCCGATGACGCCCGAGAAGATATTGGCCCATGCGCCGCGCGTGCTCACCCAGGCACAGCGCGAAGCCTACTTCGAGCAGGGCTATCTGCTGGTCGAGCGGCTGATCGACGAAGCCACGATCGCCAGGTTGACTGCGACCACCGCGGACTGGGTCGAGCGCAGCCGCGACCTCGCCGGCTCCAGCCGCGAGATCGATCTCGGGCCCGGCCACAGCCGGGAAAAGCCGGTGGTGCGCCGGCTGATCGACCCGGACCGGATCGACCCGGTCTATTGGGACTTCGCGACCGGGGTCATCGCCGATGTGGCGGCCGATCTGCTGGGCCCGGATGTCGCCTTCAATCACGCCAAGCTCAATTTCAAATGGAGCGACGGGCGGGACGAGGTGAAATGGCACCAGGACCTGCCGTTCTACCCGCACACCAACCACAACGTGCTGGCGATCGGCTGCTATTTGTCCGACGTGACGCTGGAGGACGGGCCGCTGGGCGTCATTCCCAGCAGCCATCGCGGTCCCTTCTACGAGCACTATGACGCGCGCGGCGTGTGGACCGGATCGATCCGCGACACCGACCTGGCCCGGCTGGACCTGGCCAGCGCCCGCTATCTGCCCGGCCCGCGCGGTTCGATCACCGTGCATCACGGCCGCGCCGTGCACGGCTCGCGGCCGACGACGCGCGCCAACGGGCGGCCGCTGCTGATCAACGCCTACGCGGCGGCGGACGCATTTCCCTATCACTCGCCGGAAAGCTATACCTCGCCGCACAACCGCTTCGCGGTGCGGGGCGAGCGGGCGCGCTGGGCGCATCTGGACCCGGAGCCCTGTCCGATGCCGCCCGATTATGGCGGCGGCGCCAAGACCATCTATGCGTATCAATCCGGCGAGGCGGCGCCGCCGACCCCGCGCGATCCGGGGCCGCGCCCCGCGGTCGCCCGCGCCGGCTTGGCGTGACCGGCGCGACGGCGGCGCGGCGTCAGACGAAGCGGCCGGCCTGGTAGTCGGCGATCGCCTGGCGAATCTCGTCCGGGGTGTTCATGACGAAGGGGCCGTATTTCGCCACCGGCTCGCGCAGCGGCCGGCCGGCGACCAGGATCAGGCGCGCCGGGCCATTCTCCGCCGCCAGATGAACGCCGGCGCCGAGGCTGAGCACCGCGATCTCGCCGCGCGCGATGACTTTCGCGTCCACCGATGCCCCGATGCGCGCCGTGCCCTCGAACGGATAGGCGAACGCGTTGTGTTGCGCCGGCACCGCCACGTCGAGCGCCGCGCCCGCCGGCAGCGAGATATCGAGATAGAGCGGCTCCGTCGCCACCGCCGAGACCGGGCCGGTGACGCCGTCGAAGCTGCCGGCCAGCACCTTCACGCGGATGCCGTCGGCACGTTCGACCACCGGGATCTTCTCCGGGTCGATGTCCTGGTAGCGCGGCTTGCACATCTTGTCCTTGGCCGGCAGGTTGACCCAGAGCTGGAAGCCCTGCATCAGGCCGTCCTCCTGCTCCGGCATCTCGGAATGGATGATGCCGCGCCCGGCGGTCATCCACTGCACGCTGCCCGGCCGCAGCAGGCCGACATTGCCCTGGTTGTCGCCATGGCGCATGCGCCCGGCGAGCATGTAGGTCACCGTCTCGAAGCCGCGATGCGGATGATCGGGGAAGCCGCCGATGTAGTCGGCGCCCTTGTCCGAGCCGAACTCGTCCAGCATCAGGAAGGGGTCGAGATCGGGCAGTTTCGGCTGGCCGATGACCCGGGTCAGCTTCACCCCGGCGCCGTCGCTGGCCGGCAGGCCGCGCAGCACCGCCACCGGGTGGCGGCTCTCCATGGCAGGGCTGGATTTGGCTTGGCTTGGCATCGCGGGCGTCATGGGCTGCTCCTTATGCTGTGCCGACTATATGGTCCGGCGGGCCCATGCCGGAAATCCATCCGCTTGCAAATGATTGTTTCCTGGCGGTGGACAATTCCCGCCCGAGGAACGCCACAAAGCCCGGGCAGGGTCGCATGGCATGGGCAGGATCGACAAGCTTCGCACCAGCCGCGCCGGGCACCGCCTGGCGCTGCTGGTCCTGGTCGGGTTGATCGGCACGGCGGCGGCAATCCAGCAATCCTGGCTGCGTGTCCCATCCAGTCTGGCGCCGTGGGGCGCCGTGGCGCTCGACCGGCAACCAGGCTGGCTCGCCCGCTTGCAGGTCAACAGCCTTGCAGCCGACGCGCCGGCCTGCTTCGCCGCCCTTGACCGCGCCGGCCTGGCCTATCGCGCGGTGCCGCGGCGAGCGCTGCAGGACGGCTGCGGCCTGGTCGACGCGGTGCATCCGCTGCAACCGCGCATCGCCTATAGCAGCCCCTTCGATGCCAGCTGCGGCCTGGTCGCCGCGCTCAGCTGGTATCAATTGCGCTTGCAGGACCTGGCCGCGCGGCAACTTGGCAGCACGATCGCGGGCATCGACCACCTCGGCACCTATGCCTGCCGCAACATCAATGGCACTACCCGGGGCCGACGCAGCCAGCACGCGACCGGAAACGCCATCGACATCGCGGGATTCCGCCTGGCCGACGGCCGGACCATCTCCATCCTGCACGACTGGGGGACGCCGACCGCCGAGGGGCGCTTCCTGCTGGCGGCGCGCGACGAAGCCTGTGGCCTGTTCAACGTCGTGCTCAGCCCGGACTACAACCGGCTGCACGCCAACCACTTCCACCTGGATCTCGGGCGTTTCCACATCTGCCGCTAGACGCGCCTGGCGCCGGGCTTCGCCAGTTCGCCGATGCGGTTGGCGAGGTCGCGCAGATCCTGGCCCAGCTGTTCCAGCGCGAAACGCAGGGCGAAGATGCGGCCCGCCTCCTCCGCCGCCAGGGCGCGGATGGTCTCGTTCGACCACAAGGCGTCCATCGCGGTCCCGTATTTGCGCAGGGCAGAGTCCGCGGCATCGAGTACGGGCGCCGGGCCGCCGGTCCGGAGCGCCGCGCTGCCGGCCTTCAGGAAATCGAGCAGGGCGGCGCGCAGGTCGATCAGCGGCTCGCGCAGGCTGGGCGCGATCACCGCAGGCAGCGGACGCGCCGTCGCGCGGCCGATCATGACCAGGTCGTGGCGGACCCGGTAGAGTGTGCGCACCATCGGTTCCGGGTCCGGCATCTCGGTCAGATAGCTGCGCCGCTCGCGCCCCGCCTCCTCCGCCGCGGCCTCAAGTTTCTTCAGCGCGGCGCGGATGGCGGCATGGGTCGCCTGCAGCGACGGCCGGCCCTCGGCCGCCAGCAGGCTCTCGATGATCTGGTTCAGCAGCGCGGCATTGTGGTCGACGATGCGGGCGGCCGACAGCGCCATCAGGTTGTGCGCCCGTGCCGGCAAGACCAGCAGCGAGACGACGATGCCGACCAGGCTGCCGATGGAGATTTCCAGGATCCGGTCGAGGGCGAATTCCAGCGGCGGCAGCGCCTGCCCCGACAATGGCACCAGCACGATGAAGGCGGTGATGGGTGCTGCCTTGAAGCTCGGCTTGACCGCCGCCAGCAGCGCCAGCGGCGCGACGCCCGCGGCGATGGCGAGGCCCAGCTGCCAGTCCTCCGCATGCGGCAGGGCGATCGCCACCACCGCGCCATAGAGCGCGCCGGCCAGCGTGCCCAGCAGGCGGTCGACCGCCGCCTTCACCGATCCGCCGAGGCTGCTCTGCATGACGATGATGGCGGTGATCACCGCCCAATAGCCGTGGGCGAAGCCGAGGAGCTTGGCAAGCACGAAGGCGAGCAAAGCGGCGACGGTGACCCGCGCCGCCAGCCGCAGCTCCGCCTCGCGCTTCAGCAAGGCCGCGAGCCGGTTGCGCGCCGCCCGCGGCGGGCTCGGCGGGGTCGCGTCCATCCGCCGCTAGCTGTAGCCCTTGCAGATGATGTTCTTCTCGTAGGCGTCGCGCTCCAGCTGCTCGCGGAAATCCGGATGCGCGATCGAGATCAGGGCCTTGGCCCGCTCGGCCACCGACTTGCCCTTCAGGTTCACGATGCCGTATTCGGTCACCACGTACATGACGTCGGTGCGCGGCGTGGTCACCACGTTGCCGCCGGTCAGCGCGGTGACGATGCGGCTCCGGGGCTCGCCCTTCTTGTCGTAGGTCGATGACATGCAGATGAAGCTCTTGCCGCCCTTCGAGGCATAGGCGCCGCGCACGAATTGCAGCTGGCCGCCGGTGCCGCTGATGTGGCGGTGGCCGTCGCTTTCCGAGGCCGCCTGGCCCTGCAGGTCCATCTGCGTGGTGTTGTTGATCGAGACGACGTTGTCGTTCTGCATGATGTTGTGGGGCAGGTTGGTATAGTCCACCGGATACGCGTTGATGATGGGGTTGCGGTGGATGGCGTCATACTGCCGCTGCGACCCTGCGGAGAAGGTGAACACCACCTTGCCCGGGTTGAGCGTCTTGCGCGACCCGGTGATCAGCCCCGCCTCGATCAGGTCGACGATGCCGTCGGTCAGCATCTCGGTATGGATGCCGAGATCCTTCACCCCCGCCTCGCGCAGCATGGAGCAGACAGCGTTCGGCATGCCGCCGATGCCGATCTGCAGGCAAGCGCCGTCCTCGACCTCGGCGGCGATGAGCGAGGCGATCTTGCGGTCGATGTCGCTGACCGGCGGGTTCTTGATCTCGGGCAGCGGATCGCCGCCGTCGGCGATGATGTAATCGACATCGCTGATATGGACCGCGCTCTGCTCGCCGAAGACTTGCGGCATGTGCGGGCAGACCTCGACGATGACGCAGCGTGCCCGCTCGATGATCGCCTGGGTGTAGGTGGAAGAAGCTCCGAAGCTGAAGCAGCCGTTTTCGTCGATGGGCGAGGTCTTGAAGACGGCGATATCGACCGGATCGATGAAGCGGCGGTACCAATCCGGCACCTCGCCGAAATTCATCGGGATGTAATTGCAGCGCCCGGCATCGTGTTTCTTGCGGTCATAGCCGGAGAAATGCCAGTTGAACCACAGGAAGTGGTCGCCGGTCTGGTCGCATTCCAGCACCGCGCGCGGCCGCATCGACAGGCAGCAACGGATCTTGACGCCGCGCAACTCATCCCGCCGCCCCGCCAGGGCCTGGTCGAACTTGTCGGGCTGCACCAGGCCGAAGCCCCAGTCGAGCCACATACCGGAACGCACGAGTCCCGCCGCCTGGGCTGCGCTGACCTCGCGCGCCTGCCGGGCTTCACCCGGCCGCACCCGCAGCGCCGAAGAACCAGCCGCTGCGGTGCTGACCATCCCCACGCCGTTTCTTGCCATATCGACCTCCCACATCGGCGGCGGGCGGTCCTTAATTCCCGGCGGCAAAATCGACGCCTCGCCCTGTCGCGACTAGCGACGGACCTTAGCACGAATCAGCGGCTGGACAGTGAATGCTGTCACAACCCGGCCCAGCAGGAAACCTGTGGGCCGGGGCCTGCGCTCACCCGCCGGCAGCGGCCGGCGCGGCGACGTTGACTCCCAAATCGTAGACAAGCTGGCCGCCGTAGAAGGCCGTGGCCAGCACCAGGGCCGCGCCGGCCAGTTCGAGCACGCTGACCAATGCGCCGGGCAGCCTGCCGTTGCGCCACCAGATGACGGCCCGGATGATCGCCCAGACGGCGAAGGCGGCGGCGGCCGCCATGCCGAGGTGCTCGTGGATTTCCGCAATTTCGCTGCTGAAGCCGCCATCCTCGGCAAACTCCAGGGCCATGTCGCCAAAGAGATAGGCGGCAATCGCGAAGCCGCCGAGCAGCACGGCGAGGCCGGTCGACGCATTGCCGGCCGGCGTGCGCCCGGTCACCGGCACGCCGCGCATGGTCGCGACGGTATCCAACAACGCAAGCAGCAGGACCAACACGATGGGGAAATGCACCAGCATCGGATGGATATGTTGCATGGAGAGCATGTTCTGCGATCCTTCAATGGTCATCGGCGCCGTCGCAGAGAAGCTCCACCGGGCCGCACGGGGCCAGGCTGTTGCAGACGGGTTCTGGGCACTGGCTTCAAGACCCGGACGGCAGGCTTACCCCCGCGACGGAGCCTGATTAACAGTCCGACCTGACGGATGGCTGACTAGGGCCGGTTGAACGCCCCACGACGCTTCCGCGTCGCGCCGCAAGTTCAACCCGCAGCGGCGAATAAGCGGCGCTCATAGGCCTGCATGCGCTGGCGCAGCGAGGCAACCTCGGCGCCGCTTTGCACCTGGGCCTGGAACAGCACGGCAATGGAAGCCTCGAGCAGCCGGAGCGATTGGCTCAACTGCTCTGCGCGCCGGTTCACGGCAACCGCCTCGCCCTTGGCCGCGCGATGATCCTGCAGCGAGATGATGCTGGCCTCTCCCGCGGCGGCGGCACTGGCGGCGGCGACCGCCGCCGACCTCGCGCGCTCCCCGAACTCGCCTTTTACGGATTCCAGTTCCTGCGCCATGGTCCGGGCGACAACAAGAAATTCCTGGGCGATCTCATGACCCGTCGCGACATGCCCGTCGAGGCGCCGATGCAGCGCCGTCATTTCGTCGATCAGGGCCTGGAAGGCGGGCTCGACGTCCCGCAGCGCACCCTCGGCCAGGCGATCACGGATGCTGGCCGCGACCTGCACTGTGTCGCTGAGGTCGCTCAGCTGCCACTCGCAGAGATCCTTGATCTCGGCGATCCTCCGGGTGACACCCTGGAGATCGCCGGCGATGCGCAACATCAGCTCCTTCGGTATCGCTCCGTCGGTGCGCTGCTTCGAATGCGGCCTGATCTTCCCCGTTACCATCCGGATTCCCCGTCACTCATGCACTCGATCCCGGCGTCATGCATCCCGCCGCGCCCATAATCGAATCGCGAAGTTGTATATTAGTAACTTATGTAAGAACGGTAAATGCAGCTCGCGCACGGTATCCGTCATGACACTCCCGTGACGTTGCCCCGTGACGCTTTCCCGTGACGCTTTCCCATAACGCCGGCGACCAGAAGAGCGCGAGACGACGCAATCAGCGGTCAACGCCGAGTGTCCAGAATGCCGCTCCGGCACGCGTGCCGGGCTCAGACTCCACCCATCATATCTCGCCTCTCGATTGAATCTCTGTTCTGCTGAGGTTGATGTATAAGAATCTAATATATTAAGTATATCGAATGTGATGATCCAATTGATTGCACCAGGTCTACTGCGGGATGCTCGAAGCGTGTGTGCGCCCGCCTGACAGGAAGCAGCCGTGAAGAGCGTTCCGGCCGGCCCCCGGGGGGTCCCGGCGCGGTCCAGTCCCGCTTGCCCGGGCAGGCTATCGCCGATCCGGCCGACATGCGACAGGCCACATCAAACGCACGAAATATCAGGTCGATACCGGTGACTGCCGCTCCGGCGCGGCGTGTGCGGCCCCGGCGGACGCGCCGATGGCCGGGTGCCACAATTCCCACCGCGGTTCTTCCGGAGCGTCGCGCCAAGTGGCTGAACGACACGAATGTTTTACACTTAAAAGAGGCGCAACAGGTATTGGGTGAGCCTCAAGCAGGCATGAATTTCATCTCATGCTGTCGCTTAAATGATAATTTAATAATATTTACGTTCAATATACTAAAGTTCGGCCAGCTTGAGTTGCTGGATATGCCGCAGTATTGAACAATTGCTCGGTGCCGGTCCCCGTCGGTTGATGCCCAGAATCGACAAGCCGCCGTGCCGGCCTTGGAAAACAGCGTTGCAGCAGATGCTTAACCGCCATCCCCCGCGATGGCGCCGTCGACAAACCGATCGTGACATTGCCAGTGCCCGGTCGTTCGCAATGAAGTCCACTGAAACGGTGATTCCCGGATCCTTCCCATGCCGAGCGCCTCGAACACATCCCTGGCTGTGGCGGCCGTTGAACCGCCGCCAAGAGCCGCGGCGTCGCCCGGAGGCCGGCCGTGACCCAGGCAAACGCGATTGCCGAATTGATCGAGCATTTGTCGCGCCGGATTCAGGGCGCTGCCTATGCGCATGACCTGAAGCCGGCGCAGTGGAGCGCGCTGCGCTACTACGCGCGCGCCGACCGCACCGCCCGCACCATCCGCGCCTTCGCCGGGGTGCATGCCAGTTCGCACAGCGCCGCCTCGCAGATCGTCACCGGACTGAAACGCAAGCGGCTGCTGGTCTCCTACACCTCGAAGCGCGACGCGCGCGAGCAGGTGGTCGAGCTGACCGCGGCCGGTGCCAGGCTGCTGCGCCACGACCCGATGAAGCCGATCACCCGCGCCCTCAAGCAGATGAGCGAACGGGAGCAGCGCCTGCTGCTCAGGTCGTTGCGCCATCTGATCGACGGCGCCTTTCACCGGCACGCCAGCGCCGAATAACCGGGTCGCGGTCACACGGAATAACCTGAGCGACGACGGGGGAAAGCACGCCGCGCCGACGGTCGCCACTGCCCGCCGCCGGGACGGGGCCTTGTCTGGACTGGGCAGCACCCCAACCTCTATCCTCGAGAGCGCTGCCGGTTTCCCAGCCAGGATCACCCCCGAGGACCTCCCATGTCACATCTGTTCGACACGTTGCGCCTGCGCGACGTGAGCTTCGCCAACCGGATCGGCGTCTCGCCGATGTGCCAGTATTCGTCCACCGACGGCTTCGCCAATGACTGGCATTTTGTGCACCTGGCGACCCGCGCGGTGGGCGGTGCCGGCCTGGTCTTCACCGAGGCTGCGGCGGTAACGCCGGAAGGCCGCATCTCGCCGCAGGATCTGGGGGTGTGGAGCGAAAAGCATTTCGAGCCCCTGGAGCGGGTGACCCGGTTCATCGACGAGCAGGGCGCCGTCGCCGGCATCCAGCTCGCCCATGCCGGCCGCAAGGCCAGCACCCATCGCCCGTGGTCCGGCAGCGGCAAGGTGGCGGAAAGCGACGGTGGCTGGCAGGCCCTGGGCCCGACGACCGCACCCTTCGCGCCCGACTACCCGGTGCCGGCGGAGTTGAGCGTGGCCCAGATCGCCGGCCTGCAGACGGCCTTCGTGCAGGCGGCGGGGCGCGCCTATCGCGCCGGGTTCCGCGTCATCGAGGTGCACGCGGCGCATGGCTACCTATTCCACGAGTTCCTCTCGCCGCTCAGCAACACGCGCAAGGACAATTACGGCGGGTCGTTCGAGAACCGCACGCGCTTCCTGCGCGACACGGTGGCCGCCGTGCGCAAGGTGGTGCCCGACCGGGCGCCGCTCTTCGTGCGCCTGTCCTGCACCGACTGGGTGGAGGGCGGCTGGGACATCGAGCAGACCATCGAGCTGGCGCGCCAGTTGAAGGCGCTCGGCGTCGACCTGATCGATTCCTCCTCCGGCGGCAACGTCGCCAGCGCGCCGATTCCGACCGGTCCCGGCTACCAGACGCCTTTCGCCCAGCGCATCCGGCGCGAAGCCGGCATCGCCACCGCCGCGGTCGGCTTGATCACCGGCGCCGCCCAGGCGGACCACATCATCCGCAATGGTCAGGCCGACATGGTGCTGCTGGCGCGCGAGCTGTTGCGCAGCCCCTATTGGCCGCTGGACGCCGCGCGGGAGCTGGGCCACGACACCACTTGGCCGGCGCAATACCTGCGCGCGGCGCCGCGTGGCGCGCAAGGGCGCACGCCGGCGCACGAGATCGACTGAACGTCAGCCGGGCGCGAGGTGAGGCTGGCTTGGAGATGGCGGAGAGGGTGAGATTCGAACTCACGGTACCCTTGCGGGTACAACGGTTTTCGAGACCGTCCCAATCGACCACTCTGGCACCTCTCCGCAAATCAAGGTGTGGTTCGCCGAAGGCGGCCGGACAATAGCGATGGCGGCGGCGGGCCGCAAGCCTGCTGGGAAATCCCTCAGAACAGGCCGGTCCGGGGCGGATTTCCGCGGGATTCGCCCCGGAACGCCTACCCGGCGTTTGGCGGGCCCGGCTTCTGTGGCATAGTCGGCCTCCGCCGGAAGCGGCCCGGATTTGCGGGAATGCCGCCGGCGCGCATTTCGCCATCCGACGAAGCATTTTCAGGGGGACATATGAGCGCCGATCGCCGCATCCGCTGGGGCATCATCTCGACCGCCGATATCGGCATGAAGAAGGTGACGCCGGGCATCCAGCGCTCGCCCCATTCCGAGGTCACCGCCATCGCGTCCCGCGACCTGGCCCGCGCCCAGGCGGCCGCCAAGCAGCTCGGCATCGCCAAGGCCTACGGCTCCTACGAGGCGCTGCTGGCCGATCCGGAAATCGATGCGGTCTACAACCCGCTGCCCAATCACCTGCACGTGCCGCTCACCCTGCAGGCGGCGAAGGCCGGCAAGCATGTGCTGTGCGAGAAGCCGATGGCGCTGAACGCGGCCGAGGCCGAGCAGCTGCGCCAATGCCCGAAGGACCGCCTGGTGATGGAGGCCTTCATGGTGCGCTTCCATCCGCAATGGCTGCGCGCGCGCGAGATCGTGCAGAGCGGCGCGCTGGGCGAGCTCAAATGCGTCAATGTGGTGTTCAGCTATTTCAACACCGACCCCGCCAATGTCCGCAACCAGGCCGATATCGGCGGCGGCGGCATCATGGATATCGGCTGCTATCCCGTGGTGGGCGCCCGTTTCCTGTTCGGCGCCGAGCCGAAGCGCGTCGTTTCCCTGGTCGAGCGCGACCCGAATTTCAAGACCGACCGGCTCGCCGGCGCCCTCGCCGATTTCGGCAACGGGCGGCAGCTCGTCTTCACCTGCTCGACCCAGCTGGTGCCGTTCCAGACCGTGCAGGCGCTGGGCACCAAGGGCCGGTTGGAGATCATCATCCCCTTCAACGCGCCGCAGGGCCAGGCGACCACCATCCTGGTCGATGACGGGTCGGCGCTCGACCGCAGCAGCGCCAGGCGCGAAACGCTGCCGGCCAGCGACCAGTACGCCGAGCAGGCGGAGAATTTCGCCCTCGCCATCCTCGGCCGCACCAGCCTGCCCTACGGCATCGAGGATGCGATCCAGAACATGCGCATCCTCGACGCGCTGTTCCAGTCGGAGCGCAGCGGCGCCTGGGTCGCGCTGTAGCCCCCGGAGTCCGGACGCATGCCCTATCGCGGCCTCGAGGACGATCTGCCGGAGATCCCGGTCTTCGATTGCGGGACGCTGGGCGCCGCGCATCTGGTGGAGATGGCGCTGCCCCGCGCGCGCAAGATGATGGAGATGGGCAGCCGCAACTACTCCGCGCCGCTGCTGGCGCTGGCGGATTGGAAGTCGCGCGCCTGGCTGGCGAAGAACGAGACGCCGTACGCGGCGGAGATCGACCGCATCGCCAAGCGCCTCGAGGCGCCTGGCGCCCACGCGCTCAACATCTCCTACGAATGGGCCTGCACCTGCGCGGCGGTGGCGCCGGTGCTGTTGCGCGCACTCGACTGGCGCTTCGACGGATTGGGGCGCGAGATCGTGGTGGCCAGGCACAGCAGCGCCATGGGGCCATGGCTCAACGTCACCTGGCCCGGTTTTGTCGGCACGCTGACCGGACTGGCGCCGGGGCGCTTCGCCGCGGCGTTGAACCAGGCGCCTTTGCGCCATCGCACCCGCGTCCTGCCCATCGACTGGCTGATCGACCGCCTCAAGGTGTCGGGCACCCGCGCCATGCCGCCGGTGCATCTGCTGCGCCTGGCGTTCGAGACGGCGCGCAATTTCGAGCATGCCGTCGCCCTGCTGCGCGACACGCCGGTGGCGCTGCCGGCGCTGTTCGCGCTGACGGGTCCGGAGGGGCAATCCGCCGTCGTCGAGCGCCAGGAACGCTCCGCCATCGTGCACAAGGGCGACCAGGTGATGGCCAATCACTGGCTCAACACCGAGTGGGGCGGGCGGCCGCGCGGCATCGACAGCGCCGGGCGCTGGCGCAGCCTGAAGCGGCAGGTCGAGCAATCCGGGGCTGAACTGGGCCGGGGCTTTGCCTGGCTGCGCCCGCCGGTCCTGAACCGCCTGACCCGGCTGGCGGCCAGCCTCAACCCGGCAACCGGCGTCCTGCAGGTCGTGGGTCTGGAGCGCCAGGGCAGCATCGCGCTCCCCGCCACCGGCACCCTGGTGCTGGAGACGCCGCCGGCAAAGCGGCGCTAAGGCGTTGAATCGGGCGGCATTCTTCCGCCGCCCCCGGGCCCGGCCCGAGCCTTGCGGAACGTCGCCAAAGGCTTGGCAAAGCTGGCAAAATAGCGGCCGGGCGGGCGCAGGGCGGGGTTGACACTGCGGGGTCGGCCTGTATATTCCCGCGCCTTGGACGGGCCGCCCCGGAAAGCCGGGCAGGCGGCCCCATGTTTTTGTCCCGAACGGCGGTTATCGCGGATCGGGGAAGAGATCGAGACGGGACATCAT
>JBGAGP010000008.1:0-69173 GCA_044226685.1 Dongiaceae bacterium | reverse complement strand
CCGAGCTGGGCCTGCGCCTGTTCAAGGCCGGCTATCGCGCCATCTATACCGAGCGCAGCTACGGCAAGGGCCTGATGCCGGACAGCTTCGACGCCTACCGCAAGCAGCGCTACCGCTGGGCCTATGGCGCCATGACCATCATGAAGGGCCATCTGCGCGACCTGCTGCCCTTCGGCCGGCGCGGCCTCGACCCGGCGCAGCGCTACCAGTTCCTGGCGGGTTGGATGCCCTGGATCGCCGACGGCCTGCAGCTGCTGTTCGTGTTCCTGGCCATCGCCTGGAGCATCGGCATGCTGTTCTGGCCCGACAAGGTCGAGCCGCCGCTGACGCTCTATCTCATCGTCACCCTCGGCATGTTCTTCTTCAAGATCGGCAAGTCGCTGTGGCTCTATGCCAGCAAGGTGCCCTGCTCCTTCGCCGACAATCTCGGCGCCGCTTTGGCCGGATTGTCGCTGTCCTACGCGGTTTCCAAGGCGGTGTGGCGCGGCCTGTTCACCTCGAACCTGCCGTTCCACCGCACGCCGAAGATGGAGAACCAGCCGGCGCTGATCCGCGGCCTGGTCGCGGCGCGCGAGGAAACGGCGATCCTCATCCTGCTGGTCGGCAGCGGCATCGGCGTGATGTGGCAGCGCGGCGCGATGGAGCCCACCACCATGCTGTGGGCGATCCTGCTCTTCGTCCAGGCGCTGCCGTTCCTGGCGGCGCTGGTGATGTCGATGATCAACGTGCTGCCGGTCTTCAAATGGACCCGCGCCGCCGCCCTGCCGGTGGCGGCGGAGCTGCCGGCACATACGCCGGCCGCGGTGCAGCCGATCGCCCGCGACCCGGCCTGAATCCGTGCGGGGGGCGGGGGTCCTCGGCGCACTTGCCGGCATCGCGCTCGCGGTGGCCGGCGTCATCGCCTTCTGGTCCTGGCAGGCGCGGCCCATATTCTTGCCCGAGGCACCCAGGGATTCAAGCGGGGGTGGCAAGATCGCCTGCCTCTCCTACACGCCGTTCCGCGGCACGCAGACCCCCTTCGACCAGGCCCTGGTGATCCCCCCGGCGCAGATCGAGGAAGACCTGCGGCAGCTCAGCACCGAGACCGGCTGCGTGCGCACCTATGCCGTGAACCAGGGCCTCGACCAGGTCCTGCCGATCGCCGAGACGCTCGGCATGAAGGTGCTGATGGGCATCTGGATCGGCGCCTCGGCGGCGGACAACGAGGCGCAGATCCAGGCCGCCATCGCCCTGGCCAAGGCGCATCCGGCGGTGCTGAAGGGCATCATCGTCGGCAACGAGGTGCTGCTGCGCGGCGAGCAGGACGCCGAGACCCTGGCCGCGATGCTGCGGCGGGTGCGCGCGGAAACCGGCATCCCGGTGACCTATGCTGATGTC
Organism: Dongiaceae bacterium; assembly: GCA_044226685.1. Classification (GTDB taxonomy): domain Bacteria; phylum Pseudomonadota; class Alphaproteobacteria; order Dongiales; family Dongiaceae; genus Dongia_A. The sequence goes on along the minus strand of JBGAGP010000008.1, from coordinate 67,796 downwards.
TGGGAGTTCTGGCTGCGCCATCCGCAGCTGGCCGAGGCCGCCGATTTCGTCACCATCCACATCCTGCCCTATTGGGAGGACGACCCGGTGCCGGCCGCCGAAGGCGTCGCCCATATCGACGCCATCCTGCACCAGGTCGAGGCGGCCTTTCCCGGCAAGACGATCTTCGTCGGCGAGACCGGCTATCCCTCGGCCGGCCGGCAGCGCGAGCAGGCGAAGCCAGGCCTGGTCGAGGAAGCGCGCTTCATCCGCGAATTCCTCGCCTACGCGGCGGCTTATGACGGCGGGCGCGGGCTCGACTACAACATCATCGAGGCCTTCGACCAGCCGTGGAAACGCGACCTGGAAGGCACGGTCGGCGGCTATTGGGGCGTGTTCGGCGAGGACCGCCAGCCGAAATTCCCCCTCACCGGCCCGGTCGCCGCGATCGGCTCACCCTGGCCGCGCGTCGCGCTCACCCTGGCGCTGGGCCTGTTGTTCTGGTGGCCGAGCCGGCGGGTGGCGGCGAATCCGGTCCTGGCCGCGGCGCTCCCGTTGCTGGCCGTCGCGGCGGGCCTCGCCATCACCGCGCATCTGGATCACGCGCGGGTGGCGGCACTGCTGTGGCACGAATGGCTGGTCGAGGGCGCGCTGGCCGTGGTCTCGGCGCTGACCGCGGGGCTGGCGCTGCGGGCCTTGGCGATGCCGGAACTGCTGCCGGCTCCGGCGGCCGAGAGCCTGGCCTGGCTGCGGCGCTTCTGGCGCCGCCGGCCGGATGCGCGCCTGGCGCTCGGCGCGCTGCAGCTGCTGGCGGTTTCCAGCGCGGCGAGTGTCGCCCTGGCGCTGGCCTGCGATGCGCGCTATCGCGATTTTCCGCTCGCCGCCTTCGCGGTGCCCGCGGTCGCTTTCGCCATCATCCATGTTAGCCGCGCGCGGCACGGCGGCGCCGGCCCGATCGAGCGGGTCTTCGCCCTGCTGCTGGCGCTCTCCGCGGTCTTCATCGCGCTGAATGAAAACCTTCTGACCCGGCCGGAAATGCGCGCGGATGTTAACGCGGCTTTGCGGCCGCTCCTGGCCGGGCAGATCAACGGCACTGCCCTGCTGTGGTGCGGCATGTTGTTGATTCTGGCCTGTCCCTGGGCCATCCGCGGATTCCGGGCGGCGGGCAATCGCGGTGAATTGTAAGTAAAGATAACGCTTTCCTAACCACGTTGCTTAACCGCACGGTGAGGAAATTGCTTCTACCCTGGGCGCTGCAATTTTGACCGCGTCGCCCTTCGTCTCGGGGGTTGGGAGCATTTCATGGACGGATCGACCGCTCAGCTCGTCACATTCGGCCAGGTGGCCGCCATCGAAGGCTCGCGCGCCCGCGTGGTGCTCGACATGGCCGAGGACGGCTCCGGCTTCGCCGGCGCGGTGCCGCCGCAGATGGGCCAGGTGGTCCGCATCGACGTGGGCGAGGCGCGCGTCTTCGCCATCATCGTCGGCCTGCGCACGCCGGCCGCCGAGCAGGCGATCATCGGCCCGCCGAACCAGATCATGGACCTCGACCTGATCGGCGAGATCCTGCAATCCGACGCCAGCGGCCGGTTCCGCCGCGGCGTGTCCGCCTTCCCGCGGCTCGGCGACCGCGTCTCCTCGGCCAGCAGCGACGATCTGCGCCGCATCTTCGTGCGCGAGGACCGCGAGGGTGTCCGCGTCGGCTGCGTCCATCTCGACAACTCGATCCCGGCCAACGTCTTCACCGACGATCTGCTGGGCAAGCATTTCGCCGTGCTCGGCACCACCGGCTCGGGCAAGTCCTGCGCGCTCGCCGCGATCCTGCTGGGCGTGCTGTCGCAGCATCCCGACGGCCACGTGCTGATCCTCGATCCGCACAACGAATACTGGCCGGCCTTCGGCGATCTCGCCGAGGTGATCAGCCCGGCCAATCTCGAGCTGCCCTATTGGCTGCTGAACTTCGACGAGATGAAGGAACTGGTGATCGGCGAGCACAGCCGCATGCCGGAAATCGAGGCTTCGATCCTCAACCAGGTGATCGTGGAAGCGAAGCGCAAGCTGGCCGGCTCCAACGACCAGAACATCACCGTCGACACGCCGATGCCCTATCGCCTGTCGGACGTGACGCGCCTGCTCGACGACATGATGGGCAAATACGAGCGGCCGCTGGAACTGGCGCCCTATATGCGCATCAAGGACCGCTTCGCCACGCTGCAGGCCGACCGGCGCTATTCCTTCATGTTCCCGGGCGTCATGGTGCGCGACGACTTCGTGCGCTTCCTCTCGCGCATGTTCCGCATCCCGGTCGCCGGCAAGCCGGTCACCATCTTCGACACCTCGGGCGTGCCGACGGAAATCCTCAACGTCGTCGTCTCCATGCTGTGCCGCCTGACCTTCGACTTCGCGCTGTGGAGCGACCGCAAGGTGCCGATCCTGCTGGTCTGCGAGGAGGCGCATCGCTACGCCCCCTCCAACGACAACCTCGGCTTCGAGCCGACCAAGCGGGCGCTGGCCCGCATCGCGCTCGAGGGCCGCAAATACGGCGTCTCGCTCGGCCTGGTGACGCAGCGTCCGTCGGAGCTGGCGGCCAACATCCTGTCCCAGTGCAACACCATCTTCGCGCTGCGCATCAACAACCAGCGCGACCAGGAATACCTGGCGGCGGCGATGCCGGAATCGGGCAGCGGCCTGCTGCAGGAACTGCCCGCCCTGCGCGCGGCGGAAGCCATCGCCATCGGCGAAGGCGTGCCGGTGCCGCTGCGCATCATGTTCGATCCGCTGGACGAGGACAAACGGCCGCGCTCCAGCAGCGCCAAGTTCACCGAGTCCTGGAACCACGACAACGTGCCGGCGGAGTTCCTGCAGGACGTGGTGGCGCGCTGGCGCCGGCAGAAATAGACCAACCATTCCCCGGGCCCGGCCGCCTCGTGCCGGGCCCGGACCTGCCAGCACTCTTTCTCTGTTTGTTCCGATCCGCCCCTGGCGGTAAAGTCCGGCTTGCCAGGGGGCCTTTCCGCCAGTAGATGGTCGCAGGGAGCGCGCGGCGAATCCGCCGAAATTGCGTTCAGAAGTAGCAGGCGGCCGTCACCCTCATGCCGGGATCGAATCCATCCAGCGCATTCTGGCGCAACCGCCGGGTCCTGTTGACCGGCCACACCGGATTCAAGGGGGCCTGGCTGGCGCTCTGGCTCAGGAACCTTGGTGCGCAAGTGCACGGGCTGGCCCTCGCGCCGCCGACCGAGCCCAGTTTGTGGGACCTGATCGGCAAGGATCTGGCAGTCTCCACTTTGGGCGATATCCGCGACGCGGCCCTGGTCGGCCGGGTGGTGGCGGAGGCGGCGCCGGAGATCCTGATCCACATGGCCGCGCAACCTCTGGTGCGCGCCTCCTATGCCGATCCGGTCGGCACCTTCGCCGCCAATGTCATGGGCACTGCCCATCTGCTGGACGCCGCGCGCGGCCTGCCCGGGCTGCACAGCGTCCTGGTCGTCACCAGCGACAAGGTCTACGAGAACAGCGAGGCTGGCCGGCCCTTCGTCGAGACCGACCGGCTCGGCGGCCACGACCCCTACAGCAACAGCAAGGCCTGCGTCGAACTGGTGACGCAGTGCTTCCGCGACAGCTTCTGGCCGGCCGACCGCGGGCTGGCCACGGCGCGCGCCGGCAATGTCATCGGCGGCGGCGACTGGGCGGCGGACCGCCTGATTCCCGATTGCGTGCGGGCGCTCGACCGCCGGCAGCAGGTGATCCTGCGCTATCCCGAGGCGGTGCGCCCCTGGCAGCATGTGCTGGAGCCGCTCGGCGGCTATCTGCTCCTGGTCGAGGCGCTGATGCGCGACCCGGCGAATGCCCCGCAGGCGGTCAATTTCGGCCCCGACCCGGACTCCTTCCGCAGCGTGTCGCGCATCGTCGACGCCTTCAGCGCGCATTTCGCCGGCAAGCCCGGCTGGACCGCGCAGAATGAGGCGGCGGCGCCGGAAGCGAAGACCCTCACGCTCTCTTCCGCCTTGGCCGAGCGCAGCCTCGGCTGGCGGCCGCGCCTTGACCTCGATCGCGCGCTGGAATGGACCGCCGGCTGGTATCGCGCCCATCGCGACGGCCGCGACATGCTCGACTATTCGCGCGCCCAGATCGAGGCCTATGAAGCACTGGCGCGGGAAGCGCCGCGGAAACAGGGGATGGGCCGATGAAGTGCGTGATCCTGGCCGGCGGCAAGGGAACCAGATTGGCCGAGGAAACCAGCGCGCGCCCCAAGCCGATGGTCGAGATCGGCGGCCTGCCGATCCTCTGGCACATCATGAAGCACTATTCCCATCACGGGATCAGCGATTTCATCGTCTGCCTCGGCTACAAGGGCTACCTGATCAAGGAATATTTCGCCAACTACTACCTGCACAACGCCGACGTCACTTTCGACATGCGCCACAACAAGGTCGAGCACCATCGCGCGCGGGCCGACAACTGGCGCGTCACCCTCATCGATACCGGCGAGGACACGATGACCGGCGGCCGCCTGAAGCGCGCGGCACAGCACCTCGATCCCGGCGAGCCATTCTGCATGACCTATGGCGACGGTGTCGCCGACCTCGACGTCAAGGCGGAGGTCGCGTTTCACCGCGCCCACGGCAAGAAGGCGACCATCGCCTGCGTGCATCCGCCGGCGCGCTTTGGCCGCATCCACCTGCAGGGCAGTCGTGTCACCTCGTTCGAGGAAAAACCGATGGCCGATGGCGGGCTGATCAATGGCGGATACTTCGTCCTGCAGCCATCGGTGGTCGACTACGTCGAGGGCGACCAGACGATCTGGGAGCGGGCGCCCCTGGAGCGCCTGGCGGCGGAGGGCGAGCTGGAGGGCTGGGTCCATCACGGCTTCTGGCAGCCGATGGACACCTTGCGCGACAAGCTCGCGCTCGAGGAAGCCTGGCAATCCGGCAGGGCGCCATGGAAGGTCTGGGACTGAGCATGGACCACGCGTTGACCGCCGGGCGGGACACCGCCGTGCTGCGCCAGGCCTGCCGCAGCTGCGGCGCCGCGGTGACCGACCTGGTCGCCGATCTGGGCCTGCAGCCGCCGTCGAACCACTACCTGCCCGGCGACGCGGCCAATATCCGCGAGGCGAAATACCCGCTGCGCGCCGTGGTGTGCCGCGCCTGCAAGCTGGTGCAGCTGGACACCGACGTGGCGCCGGCGGAGCTGTTCAAGGACTACGCCTATTTCTCCTCCTTCTCGGATTCCTGGCTCGAGCATGCGCGCCGCTATTGCGCGATGGCGACGGAGCGGTTCGGCCTCGATCGCGGCTCCCTGGTGGTTGAACTCGCCAGCAACGACGGCTACCTGCTGCGCAATTTCGCCGCCGCCGGCATTCCGGTGCTCGGCATCGACCCGTCCGACACCGTCGCCGCCGCGGCCGAGCGCGCCGGCGTGCCGACGCTGGTCGAGTTCTTCGGCCGGGATGTCGCCGACCGCTTGGCATCCGATGGCCGGCAGGCCGATCTCATCATCGCCAACAACGTGCTGGCGCATGTACCGGCGCTCAACGATTTCATCGCCGGCATCGCGCGGCTGCTGAAGCCCGCGGGCACGGCGACGCTGGAATTCCCGCATCTGCTGCGGCTGATCCAGCATGTCGAGTTCGACACCATCTATCACGAGCACTATTCCTATTTCTCGCTGGGCGCCGCCGCGCGCGCCTTCGCCCGCGCCGGCCTCGGCATCCACGATGTCGAGGAGCTGCCGACCCATGGCGGCAGCCTGCGGATCCATGTCGCGCATGCCGCCGCCGGCCGCGCCGAAACGGCGAACGTCGCCCGGGTGCGCGCCGAGGAGGCAGCGCTTGAGGACATGGCCACCTACGCGCGTTTCGCCCGCCGGGTGGAGGAATGCAGCGCCGCACTCAAGGCCTTCTTCGCCGAGGCGAAACGCAGCGGCAAGACGGTGATGGGCTACGGCGCCGCCGCCAAGGGCAACACGCTGCTGAATTTCGTTGGCGCCACCAGCGCCGACGTGGCGATGGTCGCCGACCGCAGCCCGCACAAGCAGGGCAAGCTGCTGCCCGGCACCCACATCCCGATCGTGGCGCCGGAGCGCCTGCTGGCGGCGCGGCCGGACTACATCCTGATCCTGCCCTGGAACATCAAGGACGAGATCATCCGCCAGCTGGCGCCGGCGCGGGACTGGGGTGCCTGCTTCGTCACCGCCGTGCCGCTCGTGCAGGTCCAGGCATGAAGTTCGCGCCGACGCCCCTGGCCGGCGCCTGCGTCATCGACATCGAGCCGAAGGCCGACGCGCGCGGCTTCTTCGCCCGCGCCTTCTGCCGCGCCGAGTTCTCGGCGCACGGCCTGAACCCCGCGCTCGACCAGTGCAGCATCAGCTTCAACCATGCCCGCGGCACGCTGCGCGGGATGCACTACCAGGCGCCGCCGCACGAAGAGGACAAGCTGGTGCGCTGCACCGCGGGCGCCATCTACGACGCGATCGTGGACATCCGCGCCGGATCGCCGACGCGCGGCAAGTGGTTCGGCGTCGAGCTCTCCGCCGCCAACCGGCGCCAGCTTTTCATCCCCAAGGGATTCGCGCACGGCTTCCTGACGCTGAGCAACGATGCCGAGGTCTTCTACCAGATCAGCGTGCCGTTCCAGCCGGAGGGTGCCCGCGGTATCCGCTGGGACGATCCCGCCATCGGCATCGCCTGGCCGTTCGCACCGGCGGTGATCTCGCCGCGCGATGCCGCGTTGCCTTTGCTGATGGACGCGGATCTTGGCTGAGCCGCGGGTCGCGCTGATCACCGGGGCCACCGGCTTCATCGGCCGCTGGGCGGTTGGCCCGCTGCTGGCGCGCGGCTATCGCGTCATCGCCTGCGGCGCCAGGCCGAGGGCGGCGTCCGACCTGCCGGCGGAGCTCGCCGGCGCGGAATATCTCCACCTCGACCTCTTCGATCACGCCGCAGTCGACCGCGCCCTGGCCGAGCTGCGCCCGAGCCACCTGCTGCACTTCGCCTGGAACGCGACCCCCGGCGTCTATTGGACGGCGCTCGACAACTACGACTGGGTGGCGGCCAGCCTGCACCTCGCCCGCCGCTTCCGCGAACGGGGCGGCAACCGCCTGGTGGTGGCCGGCACCTGCGCCGAATACGACTGGGACGCCGCCGGGCTGTGCCATGAGACGCGCTCGCCGAGCGTGCTGCAGGCGGCCGCGCCGGCAACGCCCTATGCCACCTGCAAGGCGGCGCTGGAGCGCATGCTGGACAGCTTCGCCCGGCAATCCGGCGCCAGCTTCGCCTGGGGCCGTGTGTTCCTGCAATTCGGCCCCTACGAGCCGGAGCAGCGCCTGGTGCCGTCGGTGATCCTGGCGCTGCTCGCCGGCCGGCCGGCGCCGTGCAGCCACGGCCGCCAGATCCGCAGTTTCCTCCACACCCGGGACCTGGGCGCCGCCTTCGCCGCGCTGCTCGACAGCGACGTCCAGGGTGTCGTCAATGTCGGCTCGGACCAGCGGACCAGCATCGCCGAGCTCGTCCAGCGCATCGGCGCGATGATCGGCCGGGCGGAGCTGATCCAGCTCGGCGCGCGACCCGGCGCGGCCAACGACCCGGATTTCCTGGTGCCCGACATCGGCCGCCTGCGCGACGAGGTGGGCTGGCGGCCGGCACTGTCGCTGGAGGACGGTTTGTCGCAGACGATCGAATGGTGGCGGCAAAACCGGCCGCGCGCCGATTGACCGGCTTTACAGCGGTCGCCGGGGTATGGTGAATGTCGGAGAGGTGCGCCCCAGCGGGCGCCCAGGGAGTTGGCACGAAATGCTGCGGCGGTTGATCGGCCTTATCGATGGCGGCGCGTCCGAACGGCGCCGCAAGGCCCGCAAGGCGGAGAAGCGCAAGAAGAAGGCCCCGTCCCAGCTTTCCGAAGCCAGTCTGCGCCAGCTCTGGCACAAGCACCGGCCCTATCAGCACCTGGACGCCAAGGTGCGCTGGCCGGAAGTTGCCGTGCCGCAGGACAACGATGCGGAAATCCAGCGCCTGATGCAGGCCTACCGCTCCGCCAACGAACGCTTTCGCTACGACACCAGCAGCATGTGGAGCGATTTCTTCAAGCTGCACCACGCCCAATCCCACGCCGCCTTCCTCGCCGACGACGTCGCCAAGGTCCGCGACATCCTCGGCAATCCAGGCGACAACCACCTCTTCTACGGCTTCGACAATCTGTACCAGGGGTTCATCAAGCAGCTGAAGGATTCCGGCCCCAACGCCAAGGGCTACGGCATGGTGATCCTCGACCACCTGATCCGCCTGGGCGAGGCGACCGGGGCGCTGCGACTGGAGAATCCGGAAGGCGGGCCGTGGCTGGCCAGCGCCAAGTTCAATGCCGACCAGTTGCTGCCACTCGTCGAAAACGGCCTTGGCTTCACCCTGGAATGCCCGGAGATCTATCCGCTGGATGTCGGGCTTGCCACCGCGCGCGGCGCGCTCACCTATCGCGCCGTGCACGCCGCCTACCAGGCCTACCGCCTGCGCGAGCTGGCGGGCGACCGCCCGCCGGCCAGCCTCCGCGTGTGCGAGATCGGCGGCGGCCTGGGCCGCACCGCCTATTACGCCAATCTCGCCGGGTTCACTGACTACACGCTGGTCGACATCCCTTTCACCGCGATCTCGCAGGGCTATTTCCTGATGCGCGCCTTGGGACCCGAGTGCGTCAGCCTGTCGGGCGAGGCGCCAGGCGCAGCGACCCAGGTGCGGCTGATGGCGCCCGAGGAGTTCCACGCGCTGGAGCGCCGGTTCGACATCATCCTCAACGTCGATTCGATCACCGAATTCGGGCCGGACACCTGCGCCACCTACCTGGCCAAGATCGCCACGCTGACCGACCGCTTCCTGTCCATCAACCACGAGATCAACCAGCCCCGTGTCTTCGAGGCGGTGCGCGCCTGCGGCCGGCGCTGCCGGGTCCAGCGCCATCCGTACTGGATGCGCCACGGCTACGCGGAAGAGCTGGTGGATTTCCTGTGACCGTCCGCGCGGATTGAAGCCGTGACCATCGCTGTCTTATATCTCGCGCGCTGCGCGGAAGGGCTCGAGCCCTTCCGCAAGTTCCGCGAATCCTACGCCAGCCACCCGGCGGGCATCGCCCATGACCTGGTGGTGATCTACAAGGGCTTCACCGAGCCAGCCGCGCTGGCCGAGGCGCGCGCGGTCTTTGCCGGCACGCCACATACCGGCCTGGAGCTGCCGGATACCGGCTTCGACATCGGCGCCTATCTCGCCGCCGCCGGCATGATCGCGCACGACTATGTCTGCTGCATCAACACTTTCACCGAGATCCTGGCCGACAACTGGCTGGCCGCCTTGCACCGCCACGCCAGCCTGCCCGATGTCGGCATCGTAGGCGCCACCGCGTCCTACGAGAGCATGTATGAATCGATCCGGTTGCTGAACCGGATGGTCTGGCTCTGCCGCGAGGATCGTATCCCCTACGATCCGCGCATCGCCGCCTATTTCGACTTCATCCTTGAGCAGCAATGCCCGGCCTGGAAGGCCAACGGCCTGGCTCGGCTGGCGCGCAAACGCAGCCCACTGTCGAAGCTGAAGGCCTTGCTGATCAAGCGGCCGCGCCAGCACATGAAGCAGCGCCGGCGCTGGCCCATCCTGCGCCAGCAATTGCAGCAGCGCTGGGAGACCTATACCCAGGACGGCCAGCCGATGGCCCGCCTCTTGCAATTCCCGCGCTTTCCCAACCCGCATATCCGCTCCAACGGTTTCATGCTGCGGCGGGCGGATTTCATCGGCGCGCAGAGCATTGCGATCAACGACAAGCTCGATGCCTGCGAGGTGGAAAGCGGCGCCGACAGCCTGACCTGGCAGCTGCGCCGCCGCGGCCTGCGTGCGGTGCTCGTCGACCGGCACGGCGCCGGCTATGACGTCGACGCGTGGTGGCGCAGCAAGACCTTCCGCCTCGGCGACCAGAGCGACCTGCTGATGGCCGACAACCGGACGCGGGATTTTGACAGCATGACGCCGGAGGCCCGGGTCACCCATGCGGTGATGAGCTGGGGCGACTACCTGATGCGGGCGCCGCGGGATTTTGCCAAGATCGGTGTCACCTTCGCCAAGGACCCGGCCAGGACCGGGCGATGATGGGGAGCATGGCGTGCTGGAACAGTTGAAGCGCTGGTTTCGGGGATCGTCGGCGCCGCTGCCGCGCGTCTCCGGCAGCTATCGCCCGGTCTTCGCCGAACCGCAGCTGAGCGCGGAGGAGCGCGCGACCCTCGATCGCTTCTCCGATCTCTACTACAGCAAGCTCGACGAGGGGCGCGGGCTGCACACCATCGTGCTGTCCTGGCTCGGCCACGAGATGCTGAAATGTCCGATGGATCTGTGGATCTACCAGGAGCTGATCCATCGCGAGCGGCCGGACCTGATCGTCGAGATCGGCACCTACAAGGGCGGCAGCGCCCTGTTCCTAGCCAGCATCTGCGACCTCGTCGGGCTGGGCGAAGTCGTCACCATCGACATCGATGCGACCCATGCGCCGGCGCGCCCGCGCCATCCGCGTATCACGTATCTCACCGGGTCGAGCACCGATCCGGCGATCCTCGACCAGGTCGCCCGCCGCGCCGCCGGCAAGGACAATGTCATGGTCATCCTCGACGGCGACCATCGCCGCGACCAGGTGCTGGCGGAACTGCGGACTTATCAGCGCTTCATCGCGCCGGGCGGGTTCCTCATCGCCGAGGACACCAACATCAACGGCCACCCGTCCTATCCGGAATTCGGCCCCGGGCCGTGGGAGGCGGTGGAGACATTCCTCGCCGAGAATGCGGCATTCCATGCCGACCGCAGCTGCGAGCGCTTCATGCTGACGATGAACCCGCGGGGCTTCCTGCGACGGAAGGCATAGCGCCTTCGGCCTTGACGATGCCATCGCGCTCGGCCAGCCAGTCGAAGGCATCCATGATGTCCCGGTATTTGCCTACCTCGTGAAAGGTGAGGCGCGCCGGGTAATAGGTGCTGAGCAAGGACTCGAGCCCGGCAAAGGCAGCGTCGCGCGGCACGGTTTCAATCCTGTCGAGCGTCATATGGGCACGCAGGATCTGCCGCCCGAAGTCCCGGTCGCGCGTAGGCAGTGGCGCCAAGGCCCGCCAGAAATCCGCCCGCGACAGGGTTTTCGCGTGCACCGTCTGATGCGCCAGGGTGGCAAGCTGGATGCGGCGGTAGCGGCGCGGATCGATCTCCAGCGTCTCAGCCGGCTGCATCGCGCGGCGCGTCTGCAGCGCGGCGATCAGCCAGTTGCGGTAGTGCTGCGAGCCGGGAAAGCGCAGCGCCGCGAGCAGCGCGGCGTCGCCCTGGGTCAGCGCGGCCTCGTCCGGCGTGGCGCTGAGGAAACTTGCCTGGCCTTCGCTCTCGCGGTTGTTGGCATGAAAGAATCCGTACGACTGCCGGGCGATGCCGATGATGATCTGCGGCGTCGGCATCACGACCATCCGTTTCGCGTTCAGGAAGGTCATGAAGCAGGCGAAATAATCGGGATAGGGCGACTGGAAGAAAGGTCCCGCCGTCACGCGGCGCGCGAAATCGCGCCGCCAGACGAAATGCTGCGCATTGAAGCTGATGCGATGGCGGAACCGCAGGGCCTGGCGCGCCAGCTCCCTGCTGCGCTCCGGCAGGAGCTCGTACGGCTCGCCAGCTTCGGCGAACAGGGGCGAGTTGTCGACCGTGCAGAAATAGCCCAGCGGATTGCCGGGAAAGACGCCGGGATAAGCGTAGTGGTAGGCCATCATGTAGATGGCCTCGGGCTGGTCGAAGGCATCGACCACATCGAGGATGCGTCGCACGAAGCCGGGCGACAGCGCGTCGTCGTCGCCCAGCATCACGACGTAGCGGCCCTCCGCCGCCTCCAGCGCCCGGTTCCAGTTCTCGGTCACCGAAAGCGGCTGGTCATGGCGGATATAGCGGATCGGGAACTTCACTTGCGCCAGATAGCCGGCGTAGTCCTGGTCCGAGGCATTGTCGGAGATCACCACTTCCAGATGCGTCTTGCCCTCGGCGATGATCGAGGCGAGGGCAAGCTTCAGCAGGTCCAGGCGATTCCGGCTCGGCAGCAGGATGGATAGCAGCGGGCGGCTAGGCATCGGCGCATCCTCCGCTGTCGCCAGTCACCGACATTCAAGGCCTCCGCAGCAGTGCCAGCAGGGCGACGACCATCGCCGGGGCGCCGAGCGTTGCATTGTAGAGCACCAGGGCCAGGGCGGCGAACAGCAGGCCGAGGGCGACCAGGGCGCGGCCGCCGAGGAACAGCCCGCCGAGCGCCCCGGCGAGGCCGACCCAGCCCCAGACCCGATAATGCTGCGCCGAGATGAGCCATTGTCGCGGCTGGCACCAGCCGGGCGCGTCGGCTTGGCCGCAGGCGAGGCCGATCTCCTGCGGCTGGATAACGCCATAGCGCAGCCAGAGGGCAAGCGCGAAGCCCAGCGCCAGCAGAGCGATCCAGCCGGCCGCGCGGCGTGCGCTCCAGCGCTGCCTCCCCGCCGCCCGCCCGACACCAATCCGGTCCTGATCCGCCAAGTTCATTCCCAAACCTTGATTTCGCAACTTTTGTAGACCAGTTTCGGCGTCATACTGCAATTCATTCCCACCAGCGGCCAGGCCGATCCAAGCTCGCCGCAGCCGTGAAAGAAGGGCTTGACCATGCGACGAGACCGCAACGCGGCGCGGGGCCAGGTGCACCGGCTGGTGCTGGACAGCCGGATCCTGGAAGGCAACCCGCTGGGTGACCCGGCGCAGCGTGAGCTGCATGTCTATACCCCGGCCGGCTACGCGGCCGGCCGGCACCTGCCGCTGCTGGTCGACCTGGTCGGCTTCACCGGCTCCGGCCTGTCGCACACCAATTGGCGGCCCTTCACCGAGAACGTGCCGGAGCGGCTCGACCGCCTGATCGGTTCCGGGGCCATGGGTCCGGCGGTGGTCGCCTTCCCCGATTGCTATTCCAGGCTGGGCGGCAACCAGTACATCAATTCCGCCGCCATCGGCCGCTACGAGGATTACCTGGTCGAGGAGGTCGTGCCCTTCGTCGAGGACCACTTCGCCTGCGGTGGCGCCGGCCGGCGCGCGGTCTTCGGCAAGTCCTCCGGCGGCTATGGCGCCATCCTGCACGGCATGCGGCGGGCCGATGTCTGGTCCGCCTTCGCCTGCCATTCCGGCGACATGGCCTTCGAGCTCTGCTATCTCGGCGACGTTCCCAAGGTGCTGAACGAGCTCGCCAAGCATGGGCGCTCGATCGAAGCGTTCCTGCGTCACTTCGAAGCGGCGCAGAAGCCGACCGAGGCGGAAATGGCGGTGATCAACCTGCTGGCCATGGCCGCCAGCTACGATCCGGCATCGCCAGCCGATGCGGATGGCTTTCTCGGCATCCGCCTGCCGGTCGATCTCCACACCGGTGAGTTGATCGCCGAGCGCTGGAACAACTGGCTGGCCTGGGACCCCGCTTTGCTGGTCGAACGCCACGCGGCATCGCTGCGCATGCTCAAGGCCATCTACATCGACTGCGGCGATCACGACCAGTTCGCGCTGCATTTCGGCGCCCGGCGCGTGCACCGCGACCTCGAGCGGCTCGGCATCGCGCATGTCTACGAGGAATTTCCCGACGATCACACCGCGGTGGATTACCGCATGGACCACTCCCTGCCCTTCCTCGAGAAGGCGCTGCCCCCCTAGGCCAATTGGTCTGCGCCAAGCTGTCACGCGGCATTCGGTCAGCGCGACAGCGAAGGCAAGTCGGGTTTCAAATGCTTGCGGCCGCGGCCGGAAAGAGCCGCGTCCTGTTCTGCATTTGGGGACGAAAATGATCCATTCCAAACTCTTCGGGAGCGCCTGCTGCGCGCTGGCACTCCTCCTCGCCGCTCCTGCCGCCATGGCGCAGGATTCGACCGAGACCGTGCCCGGCAAGTCCGCCGGCGACTTCATGATCCGCCTGCGCGGCCTGGGCGTCATCCCGCGCGACCACGCCGACATCGAGCCGATCGGCGGCGACACCGAGATCGAGAACAACCTGGTGCCGGAAGTCGACTTCACCTATTTCATCACCGACAACATCGCCGTCGAGCTGATCGCCGCCACCACCAAGCACGACGCGGTGGCGGAGAATACCTCCTTGGGCGATGTCGATCTCGGCGACGTCTGGCTGCTGCCGCCGACCCTGCTGGCGCAGTACCACTTCCTCAGCAAGGGCGTGGTCAGCCCCTATGTCGGCGCCGGCGTCAACTACACGGTCTTCTACGGCGTCGACGAGCCCAACGGCGGCATCGTCAACGACATCGATTACAAGGACAGCTTCGGCTGGGCCCTGCAGGCCGGCGTCGACATCCGCATCGACGAGCACTGGTACCTGAACGCCGACGTGAAGAAGCTGTTCCTCGACACCACGGCCGACATCAACAACGGCGCCGTGCGCGCCGATGTCGACATGGACCCGTGGTTGATCGGTGTCGGCGTCGGCTACAAGTTCTGAGCCCACTCTTCCCGGGCGGCGCGCCGCGGGCGCCGGCATCAGCTAGCGCTCAACACCGCCCAGCGAGGCGTGCCAGAGGCCGAGGAAGATCTCGCGCATCTGGCGGTCGAGGCCGACCAGAAGCTCCGGCGAATAGGCGATCGGGCGCAGCGCCGGCGCGGCGCCCGACAGCGTGGTCGAGCCGACGGCGTCGGCATCGCCGAAGGTGACGACGAGGCCGCTCCGGGCCAGCTGTCGCCGGCCGGCCTCGCCCAGGGCGAAATCGACGAACCGCTTCGCCAGGTCCGGATTCTTCGCGCGGCGCGGGATGAGCCCGGCGCGCGCCAGGATCAGGGTGTAGTCGGTTGGTGCCACCACCCCGATCCGGTGGTCACCGGCGGCGCGCAGCAGGGCATAGGACCCCAGCATGTTGTAGGCGATCAGGAACCGACCGGAGGCGACCTGGTCGATGATCTCCGCCGAGCAGCAGGTGGCGACCGCCTTGTTGCGGCCGAACGCCTCGATCAGCCGGCCGAAGGTCGTCGCCTGCTGCGAATCGGCGAAGGCGAAGAGATAGCCGACCCCGGAACGCTCGATGTCGTAGGTGGCGATGCGGCCGGCATAGGGATTGTCCACCGGGCGCAGCAGGTCGATCAGGTCGAAGCGCGAGCGTGGCACGTCGGCCGCCGGCACCAGGTCGCGGTTGTAGACGATCACCGCCGGCTCGTAGGTGAGGCCGAAGACCTCGTCGCGCCAGTTCGCCCAACCCGGCAGCGCCGCGACCAGCGCCGAGTGGTGCGGCTGGGCGCAACCGTCATTGGCCAGCTTGATCTGCTGGTCGATCGACGAGCTGATCACCAGATCGGCGGCGTCCACCTCGCCGCGGCAGGCGCGCGAGGCCAGGTCGTAGAGCTCGTTGGTGGTGATCTCTTCGTAGCGGATGGCGAGGCCCGGATTGCCGTCGGCGAAAGCCTGCAAGGTGGGCCCGAAGGCGGTCGTGTCGGTGGAGCCGCGGATCAGCAGCACGGCGCGCGCCGCATCCGCCGGCGCGCCGAACAGGGTGACGCTGTTCTGCGACGGCAGGTCCTGCGCCCGGCACAGTCCGGCGGCCAGGAAAGCGGACAGGGTCAGCGGCAGCAAAGCAATCCAGCGGAATCGGACCATCATGCCGGTTCCTCCCGCGCGGCGCGAATCTTCAAGGCGACCTGGAATGCGCCATCGGCGGCGCGCGAAAACACCAGGCGCCCGTGATGCGCGTCGGCCACCGCATTGACGATGGCGAGGCCCAGTCCCGCGCTGTCGGGATGCGATCCGGCGGCGCGGGCGAAGCGACGGCCCTGATCCGGCCAATCCGGCTCCGGGATGCCAACGCCACGATCGGTCACCACGAACTCGGCGGTCCCCTCCGCCGCGTCGGATTTGACCTCAAGCGAGACCGGTGGCGCGCCGTAGCGGATGGCGTTGCTGAGCAGATTCTTCAGCGCCTCGACCAGACTCAGCGCGTCGCCCTCGGCCAGGACCGGGTGGTCCGGCAGGTCGAGATGCAGGTCAAGGCCGCTCGACAGCAAATCGTGGTCGGTTTCTTCGGTCGCGCGGATCGCGATCTCGCGCAAATCCAGCGTCGCCTGCGGCGAGGCGTCGGCGCGATGGATGATCAGCGCCTGGTTCAGCAGCTGATCGGCCAGGCGGCCGAGGCCCACGGCGCGGGCATGGATCTTGCCAGCGAGGCTGCGCAGACGCGCCGGCTCCGCCTCCTCCACCGCCAGTTCGGCCTGCGCCCGCAGGGCGGCGATCGGCGTCTTCAGCTGATGGGTGGCGTCGGCGATCAGGTTCTGCATGATCGCCATGCGGTTGGACAAACGGCCCATGAACCGGTTGATGGCGGCCAGGATCGTCTCCACCTCGCGCGGCGTCGAAACCGTGAGCGGCGAAAGGTCCATCGGATCGCGCGCGCGCAACGCCTGCTCGATCCGCGCGAGCGGTTCCAGCGACGACCGCACGGCGAAAATCGTCAGCGCGATCAACGCCAGCCCGGCCACCGCCACCAGCACCAGGGCCTTGGTGGTGATGTCCCGCGCCAGCGCGGCGCGGGCCCGCGTCGTATGGCCGACCAGCACCAGGACCTGGCCGGTGAAGGCGCGTTCGGCGAAGCGGCGCTGCGCCGCGACGAAACGCACGGCCTCGCCGCTATAGTCGCTGGAATAGAAGGTCAGGTCCTCTTTCACCTCATGCGGTGCCGGCACGTCGTCATAGCCGGTGACGGTGGCGCCGTCGGGACCGATCACCCGGTAGAAGACGCGATCCTCCGGCGCCAGCGCCAGCAGCTCGAAGGCGGAGACCGGCAGGGCCACCACCACCCGCCCATCCGCCACCGAGATCGACTGCACGATGGCGAAGGCGGCGCCGGCGAGCAGCCGGTCATAGGCCTGCTGCGCCGCCTGCTGGCCGTAGGCATAGGCCGCGATACTGACGGCGATGCCGCCCGCGGCGAGGATCAGCGCGATGGTCGCCGCCAGCCGGGCGCCGATCGAGGCAATGCGCCTAGGCATCCAACAACTCAGGCATCCAGGGTGATCTGATAGCCGAGGCCGCGCAGGGTGCGGATGGTGACGCGGGAGCCGGCCAGCTTGCGCCGCAGCCGCGCGACGTAGAGCTCGACCGCGTTGATGCCGGTATCGTCCTCGTCGAAGGAGAACAGCTTCTCGAAGATGCGCTCCTTCGCCATCACCCGGCCGCGGCTCGCCATCAGGATCTCCAGCACGCTGAATTCCCGCCGGGTCAGCGCCAGCGGCTGGCCGGCGATGCTGGCGCTACGGGTGGCGGGGTCGAGCGACAGATCGCCGTATTCGACGGCAGCGCTGCGCTCGCTGGCGCTGCGGCGCAGCAGCGCCCGGGCACGGGCCTCCAGCTCGCGCAGGTCGAAGGGCTTCATCAGGTAGTCGTCGGCGCCGATGTCGAGGGCGTCGACGCGGTCCTCGACATCGAGGCGCGCGGTCACCACCAGGACCGGCGTCGTCCGCTTCTCCCGCCGCAGCGAGCGCAGCAGGTCGAAGCCGGACCCGTCGGGCAGGTTGATGTCGAGGATCACCAGGTCGTAGTCCTGCACCGCCAGCGCGTCCCGCGCCGAGGCGCATTGCGCGGCACGGTCGATCGCATGGCCGCTGCGCGCGAACCTGACCGCGATCGCGTCGGCGACGTCTTCCGTATCCTCGACCAAGAGCACGCGCATGGACCTGCCCCTCCCGCGGCAAGCACAGTGCGGTCCGCCGCGCCCTCTTGCCGGGGCTTTGGTTGGACCGGCGGCGCCCATCTTAGCGCGACGCGGCGGCCAAAATCGCCCCAGCTTTTCCGTCCGCGGGCGGCGGCATGACAGCTTGGCGACAAATCCATCCGCTAGGCTGCCCGCACAGATGCGGCCTTGTCACAAATAAGCCGCACGAAAACAATCATTTACTGGAGGATACGCTCATGACTCTCGCAAGCCTCACCCTGCGCAGCCTGGCGGCCGGCGCACTGGCGATCTGCGCCCTCACCGCGCCGAGCCTCGCCTATGAACCCGGCAGCAGCGAATGCATCGCGCCCGCCAATGCGGGCGGCGGCTGGGATTTCACCTGCCGGCAGGTCGGCAAGGTGCTCTATGACCTCAAGATCCTGCCGAACCCGGTGCAGGTGACCAATCTGGCCGGTGGCGGCGGCGGCGTCGCCTATGCCGAGGTGGTCAACAAGCGTAATGCCGACGACAACCTGATCATCGCCGCGTCCTCCGCGACCTCGACCCGCCTGGGCCAGGGCGCCTTCCCCGGCAACACCATGGACCAGGTGCGCTGGGTCGGCACCGTCGGCGCCGATTACGGCGTCATCGCCGTCGCCAAGGATTCGCCGGTCAACACGCTGAGCGAGCTGCTGGCCAAGGTGAAGGCGGATCCGACCTCGGTCGCGTTCGCGGGTGGTTCCGCTGTCGGCGGCTGGGACCACCTGAAGGTCCTGGTCGCGGCCAAGGCGGCCGGCATCGACGACGTGCGCAAGGTGAAATACGTCGCCTTCGAGGGCGGCGGCGAGGCGGTGACGCAGCTGCTGGGCGGCCATGTCCAGGCCTTCACCGGCGACATGTCGGAAGCCAAGGGCTTCGTCGATTCCGGCGACCTCAAGGTGCTGGCGGTGCTGGCGCCGGAGCGCCTGCCGGGCGACTTCGCCAAGTTCCCCACCGCCAAGGAGCAGGGCATCGACGCGGTCGGCGCCAACTGGCGCGGCTTCTATGCGCCGGGCGGCATGTCCGACGACGCCTACGCCTTCTGGTCGGCGGCGGTGAAGAAGGTCTATGACTCGCCGGAATGGAAGCAGATCATGACCGATAACGGCCTGATGCCGCTCGACCTGTCGGGGCAGGCCTTCAACACCTTCATCGCCGATCAGGTCAACAAGACCGAGCAGCTCTCGAAAGAGATCGGCCTCATCCAGTAGCCGGAACGGACCTCCATGTCCGACAGGGCCTTTGGCCTGGTCTGTGTCGCTCTCGCCGCGTTCTTTGTCTGGCAGGCGACACAGATCCAGACCAGCTTCATCGTCGACCCGCTGGGGCCGAGCGCATTTCCGATCATCATCGGGGTGACGCTCGGCCTCGCCGGGCTCTATCCGATCCTGCGGCCCGACGCGCCGCCGCAATGGCCGGCGCGGCGGCGGCTGATCGAGATCCTGTTCGCCGTGGCGGTGATGGTGGCCTATGCGCTGCTGCTGCCGCTGATCGGCTTCGTCGCGGCGACGGCGTTGACGGCGGCGCTGCTGTCCTGGCGGCTGGGCGCGGCGCCCTGGCGGGCCGGCTGCGCCGGCATCGCCATTGCCATCGGCGTCTATGTCATCTTTCACCTGATCCTCGGCCTGTCGCTGGCGCGCGGGCCCTGGGGCTTCTGAGGCGGAAACGGGCCATGGACACCCTCTCATCCCTGTTCGACGGCTTCGTCATCGCCATCACCTTCCAGAACCTGGGCCTCGCCCTGCTCGGCTGCTTCCTTGGAACCATCATCGGCGCCCTGCCGGGCCTGGGTCCGTCGAACGGCGTCGCCATCCTCATCCCGCTCGCCTTCACCCTCGGCCTGCCGGCGACGCCGGCGCTGATCCTGCTCACCAGCGTCTATTACGGCGCCATGTACGGCGGGCGCATCTCTTCGATCCTGCTCAACATCCCCGGCGACGAGCCGGCACTGATGACGACGCTCGACGGCTATCCGATGGCCCGCAAGGGCCAGGCCGGCGAGGCGCTGGCGCTGTCCGGCATCGCCTCCTTCGTCGGCGCGTTCTTCGCCACCTGCGGCCTGGTCTTCTTCGCGCCGCTGCTGGTCAAGGTGGCGCTGCTGTTCGGCCCGGCCGAGTATTTCGCGCTGTTCACCCTGGCCTTCACCACGCTCGGCGGCATCGCCAACCGCAACCAGGCCAAGGCGGCGATCGCCGCGGCGCTCGGCCTCGGCATCGCCATGATCGGCGTCGATCACCAGACCGGCGTGCCGCGCTTCTCCTTCGGCGAGGTGCATCTCTATGACGGCATCGACTTCCTGGTCGCCATCGTCGGCCTGTTCGCGATCTCGGAGGTGCTGCTGTTCCTCGAGCACAAGGGCGAGGGCGAGGCGGATGCCGGCAAGCTGAAGATCGGCCGCATCACCGCGCCGCTGTCGATGATCAAGAGCTGCACCGGCACCATGCTGCGCAGCACCGGCCTCGGCTTCCTCGCCGGCGTCCTGCCCGGCGCCGGCGCCTCGCTCGGCTCCTTCATCGCCTATACCCTGGAGAAGCGACTGTCGGACCGCGACGGCAGCTTCGGCAAGGGCAACCCGCGCGGCGTCGCGGCACCGGAGGCCGGCAACAACGCGGCGGCCGGCGGCGCGCTGGTGCCGATGCTGGCGCTGGGCGTGCCGGGTTCCGGGACCACCGCGGTGCTGCTGGCCATGCTGCTGGCGCTCAACATCACGCCGGGACCGCTGCTGTTCCAGTCCAATCCCGACGTGGTCTGGGGGCTGATCGCCGCCTTGTTCATCGCCAATTTCATGCTGCTGGCGATGAACATCCCGATGGTCGGCATCTTCGTCCGCGTCCTGCTGGTGCCGGCGCGCTATCTGATGCCGGCGGTGGCGATCATCTCCTTCGTCGGCATCTACGGCATCTCCGGCTCGACCTTCGACCTCATGGTGATGATCGTCTTCGGCGTGCTCGGCTACGTGCTGCGCAAGTTCGAGGTGCCGCTGGTGCCGGTGATCCTGGGCGTGCTGCTGGGCAACGCCATGGAGACCAACCTGCGCCGCGCCCTCACCATCTCCGACGGCGACTGGTCGATCCTGTGGAGCTCGCCGCTGGCCATCGGCTTGTGGGTTTTTGCCATCGTCGGCTTCCTGGCGCCGATCGTGTTCGGCCGCTATTTCCGCACCGGCATCGCCACCGCCCAGGCGGCGGCCGAATCCGACCAGGATTGAGACGACCGGGCGACCTCAACCCGGCCCCGCGACGCTTCCAGAGCCGGCCGGCCGGCGAAACGCCTGCGCCGATGTTCCGCCTGTGACCAAGTTGCGGGCCGCGCGCGCGACGAAGGGGTGAGGCTGCGCCGTTTCCGGCGCAGCCTCACGTCTCGTGGCCTTCCTAGCCGGCCTTGTATTCGCGCGACTTGAAGCTCAAGGACCGGGTGACCTCCGGCGCATCGGCGATCTTCCGGATGTCGCCCCAGGTCTGCTTGTAGTTGGGGATGATGAGCTCGTTCACCCCGTCGTTGATCACGTTGCCCTGCACCCCGGTCGGGAACGCGAACAGCATGAAGGTCTCTCCTTTCCGGGCCGTCGGCGTCGGATAGACCATGGCCTGGGTTGAGCCGGCGTCGTTGTAGACCTCGACCAGGTCGCCGGCATTGAGCTTCAGTCCCTTCATGTCGTCCGGGTTCATCTCGATGAAGGGATAGGGATTTGCGTCCATCACGAAGTCGTTTTCCTGATCCAGGAAGGCGTTCTGCCACACCAGGTTGGTGCGACCGTTGTTGATCAGGAACTTGTGCTTCGCCTTCTGCTCCTCCTTGCCCGGCGCCTGCAGGCCGCGCCACGGCGCGTCCATGAAGCGGGCCTTGCCGTCCTCGCCGGAGAACACGCCATCGGCATAGAGCCGCTTGGTGCCGACGATCTTGCCGTCCTTCACGCCCGTCGCCGGTTCCTGGAAGCCGTTGGTACCCATCGCCCGCAGGGCCTCGTAGGTGACGTATTTGCCGCCGCCGGCATTCTGGTGATAGCCGTCCATGAAGGCGTCTTCCTCCGTCGCCCAGTCATAGCCCTTGAACTGGTCGGCGTATTTGGCGTCGCCCATGTCGCGCAGCACGCGCTCCATGTGCTGGGCCAGGCCCGCGGCGATCAGGCAATCCGGCTTGGCATTGCCGGGCGGGTCCATGTAGCGCTCGGTCAGGCGCATGCGCCGCTCGCCGTTCATCGAGGTCAGGTTCATCTCGCCGGCCTCGGCCGCCGGGAGCCAGACATGGCTGGCCTGGCCGATCTGGCTCGGGATGATGTCGACGTCGACGGAGAACAGCCCGCCGGCCTTGATCGCGGCCAGGATGGCCTTGACCATGCCGTCGCGGTCGCCATAGGGCACCGCGCTCATCGCGTCCTTCACGATGTCGGTGCGCTTCTTGTAGACGGTCTTGAACTGGAGCGCGTTGAGCGTGGTCTTGTAGTGGTCGCAGGCCCAGATGTGGTGGACGCCGCCATTGCCCTCGATCAGCAGCTTGTCGACATAGGCCGCCGGCCGGCCGACATGGGCGTCGCTTGGGCGCACATAGCCTTCCTGGTGGCCGCCGAGGCGGACGATGCCGCCGCCCGGCCGGCCGATATTGCCGGTGGCGAGCGCGATGTTCACCAGGGCGCCGTTGGTGCGGTAATTGTCGTTGCCCCAGATCAGTCCCTTCTCGTAGCCGATCATGGTGCGGCGACGCTTGCCGCCCTCCTTGGGCGCCGCGATCCATTCCGCCGCCTTGGCGATGTCAGCTGCCTTCAGCCCGGTGATCTTGGCGGCTTCCTCGAGCGAGACCTTGCAACCCTCGACCGCGCCAGAGAAGTTGGTGAGGTGTCCCGGCTTGCCGTCGGCCTCGCCGCGCGCCGGATAGAGCGCCGGACGCGCCGTGCCTTCGGCGATCGTGCTCTTGGCGATGAAATCCTTGTCGATCCAGCCCTTCTCCACGATGTGGGTGAAGATGGCGTTGAACAGCACCAGATCGGTTCCCGAGTTGAGCGCCAGGTGCAGCACGTTGTCCTTGCCGGCCTCCATCTCGCAGGCATTGACCGTCACCGTGCGGCGCGGATCGATGATGACGATGCGGCCGGCCGCATGCGGCTCGTCCGGCATCTGCGCCTTCTTCTTGTCGAGCGAGGTGCCGCGCAGGTTGGGGATCCAGTGATTGAGGAAGTAGTTGGTCTGGGTCTCCAGCGGATTGGTGCCGACGGCGACGATGGTGTCGGCCAATTCCGCGTCCTCATAGCAATTGTTGAGCTCGCCGACACCCATGTCGCGGGTGGCGTGGACCTCGGAGTTGTAGGCCGGCCGGTTGTGAATGCGGACGTTCTTCACCTTCATGGAGCCGAAATAGAGCTTGCCCGTGCCCCAGGTATTCTCGTAGCCGCCGGCCGAGCCGCCATGGTCGAACATGGAGACGAAAAGCCCGTCCTCGCCCTGTTCCTTCACCACGGCGGCGGTGACGCGCGCCACCAGGTCCAGCGCATCGTCCCAAGAAGTGGGTTGCATCTGGCCGTAGCGCCAGACCATCGGGTCGGTCAGGCGCTGCTGCTGCGTGCTGCGGGCGCGGCTGAAGCGGGTCTCGCCCATGCGGGCGCCGCGCACCGAGCCGAGGCCCGAATTCACCTCGCATTCGTGATCCGGCTTGATCACGATATGCACGTCCTGGCCGTTCTGCTGCACGATGTTGTACATCGACGGCGCGTACCAGTTGACGGTCTCGGCGCCCTGCTGCTGCGACAGGTCGGCGCCGAAGATGTTGGATTTGGGGTCGGTGCCGCCCTGCTTGTTGGCCGGCCAAGTATAGGCATGGTAGCCGCAGCCGACGATGCAATAGTGGCAGGTCACATTGTGCTTCTTGGCGTCGGCCGGGATGATCGGCAGACGGTCGATTTGACGCTTATAGGCCATGATCCGGTCCTCCCTTAAAGCACGTTGCTGAGGCGGCCGTAGAGCAACTCGTCCACGCCCTCGGCATAGATGTCGCCCTTGTCGTCGACGCGCAGCGCGTATTGCGGCAGGTTGGCGGTCGACTGGCCCCAGATCTGCTGGCCACCGGCCTCCGGATCGAAGCGCGAGTAGTGGCCGGGACAATTGAAGCTGCGGTCGTCCCCGTTGTAGGTGAGCGGAAAGCCCTTGTGCGGGCAGATGGTGGAGAAGCCGACGATGTCGCCGTCCGGCCCGACGCCGCCCGGCACCTTCTTGCCGAGCTTCAGCAACACGCCCGGCGCCGCATCGTCGGGATAGGCGACGTCCAGCGGCTCGTTCGCCTTGAGGTCCTTGACGTTGCCGAGGCGGTTGCTCGGATAGGCGACGCGCGCCAGGGGCGTTTCCGCCTTGCTCGGCGCCGCGGCGATCACCGTCGCCACGCCGCCCGCCGCGACCACGCCGGTGCCGCGCAGGAATTGCCGCCGGCCGACATCGACCAGCTTCTCGCATCTTTTGGCCATTTTTGTTTCCCTCCCAGATGAGCAGAGACCGGGAGGAGATCAGCAGATGGCGTGCCATCTGGCGCCGCAACATGAGGCTCTGAATCAAGCGGGTGATTTTCTGTTGCGCGGCAGCATTGTCCGGATTCCCGGATTCTGCCGCGCGCGCGCGTCCGGCCTGCCGGACCCCTACTGCGAGATGCGCAGCCGGCGCACCTTGTCGAACAAGGTGGAGCGTGAGACGCCGAGCAGCTGCGCGGCATCCTCCACCCGACCGCCGACGCGCTCCAGCGCGTTGCGGATGTGCTGACGCTCGACCTGCTCGCGCATGTCGGCGAGCGAGGAGAAGGCATCGCCGTGCGCCGGCATGGCGGCGCTTTCCGGGAACAACTGCTCGGCCGCGATCCAGGCGTCGTCGGCGAGGGCCACGGCACGCTCGACGCGGTTGCGCAATTCGCGCACGTTCCCCGGCCAGTCATGGATCATCGCGGCGCGGAGGGCGCTGGGCGTGAAGCCGGCGACGTGGCGGCCGAAACCGGCGGCGAAATGGTTGCGGTATTCCTCCAGCAGCGGCTCGATGTCCTCGCGCCGCGCACGCAGCGGCGGAATGGGGACCTCGATCACCTGGATGCGGAACAGCAGATCGGGGCGGAACTGGCCCGCGGCCGCCCGGGTCTTGAGATCCGCGTTGGTCGCACAGACGATGCGCGCATCCGAGCTCAGCTCCTGCTCGCCGCCGATCCGCTGGAAGCGCCGCGTCTCGAGGAGGCGCAGCAATTTCGCCTGCAGCGGCAGCGGCAGGTCGCCGATCTCGTCCAGCAGCAGGAAGCCGCCCGCCGCGCGCTCCACATAGCCGACATGGCGGCTCGTGGCGCCGGTGAAGGCGCCGCGCTCATGGCCGAACAGCTCGCTTTCGAGCAGGTCGCGCGGAATGGCGGCGCAATTTACCGCGATGAACGGGGCCTCGGCGCGCGGCGACAGGCGGTGCAGGTAGCGTGTCGCCACCTCCTTGCCCACGCCACTCTCGCCGGTGAACAGCACGGTGGAATCGATGGCGGCCACGCGGTGCAGCACTTCGTCGATGCGGCGCATCGCCATCGAGCGGCCGAGCAGGCCCGGCGGCTCGGCCGCGCGCCTGGTCAGCACCTCGACCTTGGCCAGGAAATCCTGCATGGCGAAGGGCTTCACCACATAGTCGACGGCGCCGGCGCGCATCAGGCGCACCGCCTGGTCGACCTGGGCGAAGGCGGTGATGAACAGGACCGGCAGGCCGGGATGATCGGGAATCACCTTGTCGAACAGCGTCTCGCCGTTGATGTCGGGCAGGCGGATGTCGCAGATCAGCAGGTCGGGGGCACGGTCGCGCACCGCGCGCAGGGCATCGCCGCCGGATTGCCACCAATCGACTTGGTAGCCCTCCAGGTCCAGGCGATGGGCGATGGATTCGCCCATGATCGGATCGTCTTCGACCAATCCGATATGCGCTCGCTCAGGCGACCGCACGCATTCCTCCCTGATTTGCCGCGCATGGTACAACCAATGTGATGACGGTGCCAGCCCGGTCCGGCCCGGCATCGGTGCGCGCGGCGGGCGCGCCTTCCGACCCCGGGCGCGCGGTGAGTGCGCCCCCGAGGCGCACGGCCAGCCGCGCCGCCGTCCACAGCCCAAGCCCGCGCCGCAGGCCGTCACGCTCCGGCACCATCCGGCCGGCCGCCCCGGCTTCGATCGCCTGCAACGCGGCCGGCGGCAAGCCCGGCCCCTGATCGGCCACGGAAATCATCAGCCCCTGTTCCACCGTGCCGGCCTGCAGCACGACCGTCCCGCCCTCGGGCGAAGCGTGGCAAGCGTTGAGCAGCAGGTTGAGGACGATCTGGCGAATCGGCGAGGCGTCGATCTCCAAGGCCTCGGGCAGGTCGTTCCGCCAGTCGAGCGTCAGCCGCTTGGCGCCGGTCTCGTGCTGGATCAGGAATCGCAGATCCTGCAGGTCGACATGCGACAGGCGGCGGTGATGCTGGTCGCTCTTGTAGGTCGCAAGCGCGGCGCGCACGACTTGCTGGATGCCGCGCAGGCCGCGGCGCACCAGGTCGATGACGCGGCGGCGGACCGTCTCGTCCTCGCCATGGGCGTCCAGCGTGTCGACCGCGTTCATCAATCCGCCGAGCGGGTTGTTGACCTCATGCGCCATGCTCGAGGCGAGACGCCCGAGCATGGCGAGCTGTTCCTGGTTCGCGAGTTCGGCGGCGAGCGATTCGCGCTCCGACTGGGCCTGGATCATCGTGTTGAACTGGCGGAACAGGCTGCCATATTCGCGCCCCGCCAGCTCGATCGCCTGGCGATCGAAAGGCGCCGGATGCCCGGCCGCCGCGGCCCCGAGCTTTTCGCGGATCGAGGACAAGGGCGCCACCATGCGCCGCACCAGCAGATAGCCGGCCGTGCCGAACAGCAGCGTGAGCAGCCCGTTCACCACGACCAGCGTCATCACCACCTCCCGCCGCACGCGGAGCTGGTGGCTGATGTCGATCTCGGTCAATACCGTGCCGATGGCGAAGCCCTCCTGCACGACGCCGCGCACCAGCCAGGCACGGCCTGCTTCCTCGTCGGTCACCAGCTCCTCGCCGGCATCGACGCGCGCCTGCAGCTCCGCCGGCAACCGCGAGCGGATCGGGAAGCGATCGGGAGCCGAGGCGGCCAGCACCTCGCCGCCCGGCAGCGTCACCACCATGAACACCGCATGCACCGCTTCGTAGCGCTGCCGGGCACGGTCCAGCGCATCGAAGGTTTCCCACGGATCGCGCGTCAGCAGGCCGGGGGTTACCGTCGTGGTCAGCCCGTCCATGAAGGCGGAGGCGAGGCTGCGCAAAGCGACCGCCTGCTCCTGCGCGAGGCGATTCAGCACCACCTGGGAGATGGCGACGGCAACCAGCACCGTGATGGCGGCCGCCAGCAATGGGACCTGGATGGCAAGGGGAACCCGCGATGCAAGGGCCCGCAGACCGCGCATCAGGTGCCTCGCGCCTTTACCAGCTCGTATTTGGCGGCAATGCTGTCGAACAGCGAAGGGTCCTCCACCGCGAAGCCGTCGAGCTCCAGCATATCGAGCAGCTTGCGGCCGTTTGCGGACTTCCCGGCCTCCTGCAAGGCGGCAGAAAGCAGCTGGATCTGCGGTGCCCGCGCATTCGGCGCCAGGCAGGCGATCGGCGGAAAGCCCAGCAGCTCGGAGACCCGCAACACGCGGGTGCGCGAGGCGAGGCCCGGGTCGCGGTTGCTGATGACGTCCCAGACATAGCCGTCGACGCTGCCGCTTTGCGCCAGCCCCGCGGCCACCGCGCGCACCACGTTGCGGTGCCCGTAGGTGTAGATCGTCTCGCGGAAGAAGGTCTGCGGGCTTTCATTCGCCTCGGCCAGCAGCGCCCAGGTGACGAGGTGGCCGGAATTGCTGTCCGGATCGGAGAAGGCGTGGATGTCGCCGCGCAACTCCTGCCAGGTGGCGACGTCGCGGTCCTTCGGCACGATCAGGTACGACTGATAGAGCGGCCTCTGGTGGTAGAGCGGCACCACCACCAAGGCGAGGCGGTCGCGGTGCTGGACGAAGGGGAAGCCGCAGATCCAGGCCGCGTCGATCTCGCCCGACAGCAGCAGGGCCGAGATCTCCTGGTAGGTGCGCCGCTTCACCAGGTCGACGGGCCGCGCCAGCGCCTCCTGCAGGTAGGCCTGCATCTGCGCCAGCAAGGCGATGTCGGAATCGAGCAGCACGGGAGTCAGGCCGAAGCGAAACGGCTCGGCATTCTGCGCCAGAGCGCGCCCGCCAAGCGACAAGGCGGTGAGCGAAGCCAGCACGCCTCGGCGCGTCAACGATGGAAGGCGGGCATTCATGGTCAGGCCGGGTCGCGCGTCACGCCGCCGGCGCCCAGATGCAGCAGCACGTCGCGCAATTCCGGACGGCTGGCCAGGCGCGGCGTGTCGACGATGCTGCCGATGCTGATGAAGCCCAGCAGGTGCTCGCCCGCGGCGACGCCGAGCGCCGCGCGCACGGGCGCGGCCTGGCAGCGCGAGCCGCTGAGGATGATGGCGCCATAGCCCAGGGCCTGGGCCGCGAGCAGGATGGATTGCAGCGCGGCCCCGGCGCTGGCGATCTGCTCGGCCTGCGGAACGCGCGGATCCGGTTGCGGCGCCGCGATCAGTGCCAGCAGCAACGGCGGCCGCTCCGCCTTCTCGCGCTCGCGCTCCAGCTCCAGAGCGCTTGCCGCCGGGTTCAGGGCCAGCTTCGCCGCGACGAACAGATCGGCCAGGTGCTCACGCGATTCCGCCTCGCACAGCACCAGCCGCCAGGGCCGCAGCGCATTGTGGTCCGGCGCGGTCAATGCGGCGCTGAGGATCAAGTCCCGCTCGTCCGCGCGCGGCGCCGGCGGGCCCAGGCGCTTGACCGCGACCGAGCGCCGGTCAACCAGCCAGGAGGGCAGACCGGACGCTTCCGCCAGGCCGAACGGCGCCTCAATTCCGGGCGCGCCGGACGCGGCGCGACGCTCGCTGGACGACATGGCACCCTCCCAGAGGCGCCGGCGCGCTCGTCACGCAATTATCACATTCGGACGGGTTGACGCCGGACAATACATCGATGATTCTCGAAATATGAAAACAAAGCAAGCCCTCTCCGCCTTCGCCGCGCTGTCGCAGGAAACGCGCCTCGACGCCTTCCGGCAACTGGTGCGGCTGACGCCCGACGGCATCCCCGCCGGCGAATTGGCCCGCGATCTCGATGTGCCGGCCAGCACGCTCTCCTCGCACCTGGCGATCCTGGAGCGCGCGGGCCTGGTCACGTCGGAGCGCCAGGGCCGCATCATCCTCTACCGCGCCGACCTCGATGGCGCCCGCGATCTGGTGCAGTTCCTGGTCAAGGATTGCTGCCGCGGCCAGCCGGAACGCTGCGCCCAGCTGCTCGCGGCTGCCTTGCCGTCCTGCTGCCCCTGACCCGTCGATTTCTGGAACCGTATCATGACCGACCGCGTCTACAACGTCCTCTTCCTGTGCACCGGCAATTCGGCGCGCTCGATCCTGGCCGAGGCGATCCTCAACCGCGAGGGCGGCGGCCGCTTCAAGGCCCATAGCGCCGGCAGCCAGCCCAAAGGCGCGGTGCATCCCTTCGCGCTCGACCTGCTGAAGAAGATGAACCATCCGACCGCGGGGCTCCGCTCCAAGAGCTGGGACGAGTTCGCGGCGCCTGGCGCCCCGGTGATGGATTTCGTCTTCACCGTCTGCGACAACGCCGCCAGCGAGGTCTGCCCGATCTGGCCGGGCCAGCCGATGAGCGCCCATTGGGGCATTCCCGATCCCGCCGCGGCGGAAGGCAGCGAGGCGGAGCGGCGCCTCGCCTTCGCCGAAGCCTATCGCGCCATGCTGAACCGTATCAGCGTCTTCGTCAGCCTGCCGATGCGGGCACTCGACCGGCTCAGCCTGCAGAAGCGGCTGGACGAGATCGGCAGCACGCTGCCGCAATCGGCGTGAGCCGCCCCGCCATGTCGCTGTTCGAACGCTATCTGACTCTCTGGGTCGCGCTATGCATCGTGGCCGGTGTCGCGCTGGGCCACCTCTTCCCCGGCTTCTTCCAGCTGGTCGGCGGCCTGGAACTCGCCAAGGTCAACCTGCCGGTGGCGGCGCTGATCTGGCTGATGATCGTGCCGATGCTGGTGAAGATCGACTTCGCCGCCATTTCCGAGGTGCGCCGGCACTGGCGCGGCATCGGCGTGACGCTGTTCATCAACTGGGCGGTGAAGCCATTCACGATGGCGGCCCTGGGCTGGGTGTTCATCGCCTGGCTGTTCCGGCCGCTGCTGCCGGCCGACCAGATCGACTCCTACATCGCCGGCCTGATCCTGCTGGCGGCCGCACCTTGCACGGCCATGGTCTTCGTGTGGAGCAACCTGTCCGACGGCGAGCCGCATTTCACCCTGACCCAGGTGGCGCTGAACGACGTCATCATGGTCTTCGCCTTCGCCCCCATCGTCGGCCTGCTCCTCGGGCTTTCCGCCATCACCGTGCCGTGGCAGACCCTGCTGCTGTCGGTCGGGCTCTATATCGTCGTGCCGGTGCTGGGCGCGCAGGCCCTGCGCCGCGTGTGCCTTGCCGGCGGCGCGGCACGCCTGCAGGCGCTGCTCAGGATCTTGCAGCCGGTCTCGCTCCTCGCCCTGCTGGCGACCCTGGTGCTGCTGTTCGGCTTCCAGGGCGAGCAGATCATCGCCCAACCGCTGGTCATCCTGCTGCTGGCGGTGCCGATCCTGATCCAGGTCTATTTCAACAGCGGCCTTGCCTATCTGCTGAACCGCTGGAGCGGCGAGGCGCATTGCGTCGCCGCGCCCTCGGCGTTGATCGGCGCCAGCAATTTCTTCGAGCTGGCGGTCGCGGCCGCCATCAGCCTGTTCGGCTTCTCCTCGGGCGCGGCGCTGGCCACCGTGGTCGGCGTGCTGATCGAGGTGCCGGTCATGCTCTCGGTGGTGTGGATCGTGAATTCCAGCAAGGGCTGGTACGAGCGGGGCGGAGCAGGCCGCCCGGAGAACGCCGCCAAGCCGGCGGAATAGCGATACCTTGCCCCTTGACACCTTGATGTCCAATGTATAGATGAGGCGCATGAGCAGGAGCGCCACCAGGACACCCGTCAAGACCGCGGCCGCCGGATTGCGCGCCGTCGCCAAGCAGGCCCCGGACTACACCAGCCGGGCCTATTGGAACGGCACCATCAAGATGAGCCTGTCCAAGTTCTTCATCCTGTCGGTGCTGCACCAGCAGCCGATGCACGGCTACGACATCGCGACCGCGGTGGAGAAGACCACCAAGGGCTGCTGCTCGCCGACCGAGGGCACCATCTACCCCGCCCTGCGCGAGTTCGAGGCGGGCGGATACGTCACCTCGGAAAGCGAGATCGTCCAGGGGCGCGAGCGCAAGGTCTACACCCTGACGGCGCGGGGCCGCGAGGCTTTCAAGGTCGCGGTGGAATCCTGGATGGAGATCACCGAGTGCCTGACCGACAGCCGCAACGTCGTCAGCCGCGCGGCGCGCAAATCGGCGAAGAGCGGCACCTGCTGCTGAGTTTTTTTGCGTGTATGCATCGATGATCGATGCATCAGAGAGCGATACGAGACGAAGGAGCCTTTTCATGTCGCAGCTTCCCATCGCCGTGATCGGCGCCGGCCCGGTCGGTCTGGCCGCGGCCGCGCACCTGGTCCAGCGCGGCCTTGAGCCGCTGGTGCTCGAGCGCGGGCCGGCGGCCGGGCACACCCTCAGCGCCTGGGGTCATGTACGTGTCTTCTCGCCGTGGCGGTTCAACATCGACCACGCCGCGCGCGCCTTGCTGGAAGAGACCGATTGGCAGGCGCCGGACGCGGAGTCGCTGCCGACCGGGGGCGAGCTGGTCGACGACTACCTGGCGCCCTTGTCGCGCCATTCGAAGCTCAGCAACAAGATTCGCTTCGGCGCGGAGGTCACGGCGATCTCGCGGCGCGGCGTTGACAAGATGACCGACGCGGGGCGCGGAGCGGCGCCTTTCGTGCTGCGATATCGCGACGCCGCGGGCGCGGAGCAGGAGGTGCTGGCCCGTGCCGTCATCGACGCCTCCGGCACCTGGTTCCAGCCTAATCCGATGGGAGTCGACGGCCTGCCGGTCGCCGGGGAGACGGCCAATGCCGGCCGCATCACCTATGGCATCCCCGATGTGCTGGACCGCGCGCGCGATCGTTATGCCGGAGCGCGGGTCCTGGTCGTCGGCTCCGGCCATTCCGCGATCAACGTGGTGCTCGACCTGCTGACGCTGCAGCAGAGCGCGCCGGAGACCCGCGTGGTCTGGGGCCTGCGCCGCAACCGGCTGGAGCGGCTGCTCGGCGGCGGCCTCAATGACCAGCTGCCGGCGCGCGGCGCGCTGGGCCTTGCCGCCAAGTCCGCCATCGAGGCCGGGCGGCTCCAGGTCCTCACCCCCTTCGCCGCACGCGGGATCGCCGCCGAGGGCAACGGCCTGCGGGTGACCGGCCGCGTCAATGGACATGATTTCGATGGCAGTTTCGACCGCATCGTCGTGGCGACCGGCTTCCGCCCCGATCTGGCCCTGCTGCGCGAGTTGCGCGTCGCGCTCGACCCCGCGGTGGAGGCGCCGCCGGCGCTGGCGCCGCTGATCGACCCCAATTTGCATTCCTGCGGCGACGTGCCGGCGCATGGCGCGGTCGAGCTGGCCCATCCGGAGCCCGGCTTCTACATCGCCGGCGCCAAGAGCTATGGCCGTGCCCCCACCTTCCTGATGGCCACCGGCTACGAGCAGGTGCGCTCGATCGCCGCCGAGCTGGCCGGCGACCACGCGGCGGCGCGCGAGGTGCATCTGGTGCTGCCCAAGACCGGGGTGTGCAGCAGCGATGCCATCGACGGTGGCGACGGCGGCGACGAAGCCGCCTGTTGCGGCGGCCCGGCGATCGCGGATGCGAGCGCGTGCTGCGCGGCCGACGAGCAGGCCAGGGCCGCGGCGCAGCCGGGTTGCGGCTGTTCGCCCGCCGCCGCGCCTGCTAGCCTGAAGCCGGCGGCCAGGACCGGGTGCTGTTGACCTGCCGATGAGCGTCGCCGCAATTCCGGACGGAGCCTTGCCTCAGTCGCGTCACCACCTGTTCATCACCGGGCTTGGCATCGGCCAGATCGTCTGTTGGGGCGTGCTGTTCTATGCCTTCCCGCTGGCGGCGGAACCGATGGCGGGCGAGCTCGGGATCGACAAGCCGCATGTATACGGCGCCGCCACCTTCGGCCTGCTGCTGGCGGGGTTTGCCGCCTATCCCGTCGGCTGGTTGATCGACCGCGGCCATGGCCGCGCGGTGATGACCGGCGGCGCCCTCCTGGGCGGGCTGCTCTTCGCCTTGTGGTCGCAGGTGCATGACCTGACGCTGTTCTATGCGCTGTTCGGCGGCATCGGCATCGCCATGGCGGCGACGCTCTACGAGCCGGCCTTCGCCGTGGTGGCGCGGCGCTTCGGCGCTGGCGCCCGCTCCGGCATCACCGCGCTGACCCTCTGGGGCGGCTTCGCCAGCACCGTCTTCGTGCCGGTGACGCAGGTCCTGATCGACCGCCTGGGTTGGCGCGACGCGGTCCTGATCCTCGGCCTCGTCACCATGGCCAGCGGCGGGCTCTATCTCTGGGTCATCGATCCGCACCGCGACGCGGCGCCGCTGCACGACCAGGACAGCGGGACCGGCGTGCGCGATGGCCCCCACGACGGCTCGGCGGTGCGCTGGGCCCTGCGCCAGCCGACCTTCTGGGCGCTGACCGTCGCGGTCACGTTCTATATCGGCGCCATGTCGGGGCTGACCTATCACTGGTACCCGTTGCTGCTGGAGAAGGGCTTCGACACCGCCAGCGTGGTCGCCGGCATGGCCATCATCGGCCCGGCCCAGGTCGCCGGCCGCATCGCCATCTGGGCCCTGGCGCGGCGGCAATCGGTGAAGGTGATCGGCCGCTTCGTGGTCATCGTCTTCCCCCTGGTGCTGCTGCTTCTCCTGCTGGCGCCGGCGCAATTCGCTTTCCTCGCCCTGTTCGCGGCGGCCTATGGCGCGGCCAACGGCATCATGACCATCGTGCGCGGACTGGCCCTGCGCGAGATGCTGACGCAACGGAGCTACGGCACGCTCAACGGCCTGCTCTCCGTGCCGGCCACCATCGCCAAAGCGCTGGCGCCGTTCGGCTGCGCCTGGCTATGGGCGCAAAGCGGCGGCTACGACGCGGTGCTGGCGGCCGGCATCGGCTCTGGCAGGGCATGTTGCGCTGCCCGGCAACGGCTGCTAGTGTTACTATTGGTTGAATAATAATATATTGGCGGGGGCCGGGATGACGACGCTCGAACCGAGGCGCTGCGCGGGATTTGGCCGCGCCACATTCCTCCAGGTGCATCTATTCGCGGTTGTGGCCGCAGCGGGGCTGTTGGCCGGGTGTAGCAACCTCAGCCTGTATTTTCACAACGACGCCTACGAGAAATCCACCGGCGAAGTGCAGGACGACGTGAAGAAACTCGACGTCGCCGCCGCTTTCAAGAGCCTCGCAACCCAATCGGAGACCTTGGCGAAGGACGAGGACCAGGCTGCGACGGCCGCCCAGGTCGCCATGCGCAACCGCACCTTGGCGCGACTGATCGACCCGAATCACGGCGACTGGCTTGACCTGCAGCCGGCCGAGTCCGGAATCCCCAACTCCTTCTCTGGCCAGTCCGCGGGCGCGCATCTGGAATACCTCATCCGGGTCGACTTGCAGACGCTCGCCGGCACGTCGGACGGGGAACCTAACCCGCTCTATCTCGAGGGTGCCCAGAAACTGGTGGAATACGACAAGCTGGTCCGGACCGATGACAGCGCCGTGACCGACATGCGCTCCCTGGTGCGGCGCGCATTCAAGGATCTGCAGGTCAAGCTCAAAGTGCCGATCGACTGCCAGTCCGCCGATCAGATCTCCGGCACCGATAATCCGTTCCCGGACTTGCACCCGCTCATCGTCAAGGCCTTCGGCGCTCTCGACGGCGCCTGTGAGGCGCGCGCGGATGACGTGGCGCAGCGTGACGCCTTCATCGCGAAGCTGCGCACCGATCTGGCCGTGGCGGGTGCGCAGCCGCCCCAGGAAGGCGTGATCAGCCGCACGGCGCGGGCCTATCTCGAGGCCCTGCAGACCAAAAGCGAGTCGGAGAAGAAGGCCGCGGCCCTGGCGCACGAAGTCGACGCGCTGATGGCAACGATCAACGAGAAGACACCGGAGGCGACAGCGCAGGCGCTTGGCGATCTGATCAAGAAGCTGGATGACGCCGACGCCTTGGCGAAGCTGCTCGGCTTTGCCAGGATCGATACGGTGCTGCAATGCGGCCTGCTGGCCGACCTGAAGATCGCACAGGGCGAGTTCGCCGCGGCCGACGCCAAGCCGGCGACCGCTGCATCGGGCGACAAGGATTGCAGCGCGCTGTTCGGCGACAATCCCGAGGCCGGCAAGGCGGTCTCAGGCATCCTGAAGGCACTCATGGGAGTCGCCGCGGACGGCGTCGCGGCCGATCGCCTGAAGCGGCTCAACGCCAACATCCTGGCCCTCGCCGATCTGCGCCAGCGACTCTCCGCCGCGCAGATCACCGTTGCCTATGTCGACAACAAACTGCTGCTCTACAAGGGCCAGTTCTACGCGCTGCTTGACCAGTATCGCCTGCTTATCGCCGCGCTGGAAGCCGATCTGGCTTTGCCACGGGACATGAAGGCCGCCGGGTTCGCCGAATTCCGCAAAACGGCGGATGATGACAAGAGGCGTCTCATGGCCCAGGCGCTCAGCGGCTATGTCGCCTCATGGAACTACGGACGCATCCCGCTAAGCGTGATCGATTTCCGCTTCATCCAGGCGCGCCGCAATTTCGACATCCAGCTGGCTTCCGTGACGGCGGCGAATCACAAGGCCCTGGTACAGCCGATCGCCGACGCCCTGGCCGCCTACGGCAAAGGTGGCATCACCCCCGACACGCTGGCCGAGGTGTTGTCCAATCTCGGCATCATCGGCGGCTTGTTCCTGGATTGAGGAGAGTAGCCATGAAAGCGCTTCGCACCATCGCCTGCTTCTGCACGCTCTCCCTCGCCTGGGCGCTCGGCGGCTGCGCCGGCGATCTTGGCGCCGCGCGGGAAGCCGCCGGCAAGGCCGCGGCCTTCGTCGGCGATATGCAGGACACGACCCTTACCGCCATCGAGCAGCAGCGTGCCGTACAGCAGGCGGAGATCGCGCGCGTCGCCGAACTGCAGGCGGCGGGCCAGGCCAATCTCGCAATGATCAATCAGTACCGGGCGACGTGGCAGGGCGGCAACGTCAAGGAGGCAACCGAACTCTACAAGGCGATGTCGGAGTTGACGGGCGATGCCGATCTGTCGAAGTCCGTGCCCTTCGTGCTCATGGCGCCGCTGCGGTCGTTCGACGCGCCGGCCATCGACCGCAAGTCCTTCACCGACCTGATCGCGAAATTCAACAAGCTTGAGGAAGGCCTGTCGCCGATCGACCGGGCCAAGGCGCTGGCTCCATTCATCGAGGTCGTGGTGAAGTCGTACAAGGACAGCGTGATCAAAGCCAAGGGCGAGCCATCGTTGGTGAAGGCGGACCCCAACAAGCCCAAGGACAAGGCGCTGCCAGTCGGCACGGTGTTGTCGATCGCCGCCCCGGCCATCGATTCCACCAAGGCGGGCCAGCCTGAGTTGACTGTGCGGCAGGCGACGGGGGGCGGTATCGCGTCGCCACCGCCAACGCTTAAGACCCTCGCCCCGCTAGACCTGGGCGCCACGACAGCAATCGACAGGATTTCCAGCGAAGTGGCGCCGATCGAGGAACTCTCGGACAACGAGGCCCCGGTCGAAGGCCTGCTGACCGCCCTGGGGAATCAATGACGGGCGATGGCGTTTGACCGACTCATGCGGAGGAGAGCGACATGGTTATGAACATGACCGCCGCGGAATCGCTGCTTGACCAGCGGATCCGGCTGGCCGACGCGCTACGGCGGAAGGCCAGGGCCCTGGGCCACGCGAATCTTTGCCTGGCGGGAACGACGGAGCAGGAGATCGCGCAGCGCACCACCAACGACAATGAGATTGCCGCGCTCAAATTGAAGCTGACGCAGGTGGTGAACAACGGTTTCAATTGGCCCGGCGACCATCCGGTGGACGCACTGGTCGGCCAATCCGATGCCTTGGTCAAGGCGAGCCAAGTCTGCGCCGACAAGACCGCCATCATCCAGGCTTGCCAGATGCTCATCGCGCTGGTGCCGGCCAGCGGCATCTAGTTAACTGCCTCCGGCTGCAGCGCGTCGGAAAATGGCTACCCCGAGAGGATTCGAACCTCCGACCTGCGGCTGGAAAACCGACGCAGACGGGTCAAGTGGGTTGATCCAAGCGAATTTTCCTGAGTCGCGGCGTTTGGGTCGCAAATAGGTCGCAGAGCGTCAGTGAATTGGGGAAATGACAGCGATTTTGAGCGCGCCCCGCAAACTTCCGGGCTAGCCAGCCGCCCGGCGATCGGGCTATCAATCGCACGGGTCCCCGTAGCTCAGCTGGATAGAGCACAGGTTTCCTAGAATTGGGCACTGAGGTCGGAAACGCCTCTGTGAATCCGCTCAAAGTCGGGGAAAGTTTCGGCGCGCGAGCGCCATACCAATCCCGAGCCAAGCCTCCACAAGGAGGAAGGTGTAGAGACTAGACGGGCGGCGCCTACAGCCTCCTCCAGAGGTCACGGCGAAGGGATAGTCCAGACCACGAACGCCTTCGCGGCGGCGGCGAAAGCCGAAGTGGGATGAAACCTGGGGTCGCGTGTTCGAATCACGCCGGGGACGCCATTTTCCTCAGCGCTAGGCTTCCCGCAGCTGCTGCCCTTTGCAGCTCGCCTTCAGGGGCATGGACAATTGCCGGGATCGCGTACGAGCGATGCCTTGATGATCAGCTCCTAGACCTGATCGTCCGAGAACTGGGTTCCTCACCCAGAATCGTCCGGTCATATCCGACATTCGCGCGAAGCAACTGCCCCGTGTAGGGATGGGTGAAGTCGTGCCGGCGCAGCTGGTCCCTATCCAGCGTTTCATGAAGAATGCCGTCTTTCATCACGCCGATACGCTCGCACATGAAGCCGATCACCGGAAGATTGTGGCTGACCATGACCATGGTGATCCCCCGCTCCTCGCGCAGGCGCCGCAGCAGGTTGAGCACTTCGGCCTGCACCGAGACGTCGAGCGCCGAAGTCGGCTCGTCC
Source organism: Dongiaceae bacterium (assembly GCA_044226685.1). Lineage (GTDB taxonomy): Bacteria > Pseudomonadota > Alphaproteobacteria > Dongiales > Dongiaceae > Dongia_A. The sequence goes on along the minus strand of JBGAGP010000008.1, from coordinate 29,914 downwards.
AGGAGCAGGATCTCCGGGGAGAGCATCAGCGCCCGGGCAATGGCGACGCGCTGGCGCTGGCCCCCGGAGAGCTGGTGCGGAAAGCGGAAGCGGTGCATCGGACCCAGGCCGACATCGGCCAGCGCCTGCTTGACCCGTTCCTCGACATCGTCCAGGCCGTGGATGAGGGCCGGCTCGCTCAGGGCATCGGAAACAGTGTGGCGCGGATGCAGCGATCCGTAGGGGTCCTGGAAGACCATCTGGATCCGCCGGCGCTGCGCGAGGCTGCGCCTGGCGGTGAGCACCTGTCCGCCGAGGCGGATGGCGCCGCTCCAGTCGCCCACCAGACCGGCGATCGCGCCCAGGACCGTCGATTTGCCGGAACCGGATTCGCCAACCAGCCCGAAGGATTCGCCAGCGGCCACGGCGAGCGACAGGGTCTTCACCGCATGGAAACGCGATGCGCCGTGACCGTAGCTGACATCGAGGTCGCGAACCTCGAGCAAGGTCGGCTGACCGGTGCCGCTCATCGCAGCAGCTCCCGGGCCCAGGCGGCGTCGCGCTGGATGGTCGGCAGCCGCTCCCGGTCGTCGTCGATGCGCGGCAGCGATGCCAGCAGGCCTTGGGCGTACGGGTGCTGGAGCTTCGACAGGTCCGCGGCGGCGCAGGTTTCGACGATGCGCCCGGCGAACATGATGAGGATGCGATCGCAGAAGGAACTGACCAGGTTGAGGTCGTGGCTGATGAAGATCAGGCCCATGTGGCGCTGCACGACCAGATCCTCCAGGATCGCCAGGACCTGGGTCTGCACGGCGACGTCGAGCGCCGAGGTCGGCTCGTCGGCGATCAGCAGATCGGGCTTCATGATCAGCATCATGGCGATCATCGCCCGCTGCCCCATGCCGCCGGACAATTGGTGCGGATAGAGGTCGTAGACCCGCTCCGGATCGCTGATCCGCACCTCCTCCAGGGCGGCGAGGGTGTCCCGGCGGGCCTCCGCCCGGCTGATCCCGGCGCGCAGGCGATAGGCCTCCTGGATCTGCTGGCCGATCTTCATCACGGGATTGAGCGAATATTTGGGGTCCTGCATGACCATGGCGATGCGCCGGCCGCGGATGTCGCGGATCCTGGCCGGCGACGCGCGCACCAGGTCCTCGCCGTCGAACAGCAGACGGTCCGCGGCAAGTTCGCAGTTGGGCGGCAGCAGGCGCATGATCGATCGTCCGGTCAGAGACTTGCCGGAGCCCGATTCGCCGACCACGCCGATGCGCTCGCGCCCCATGGAAAAGGAGACCCCGCGCACCGCCTCGACCGGACCACGCTGGGTGCGAAAGGTGACGCGGAGGTTCTCGACCTCCAGCAGCGGACCGCTCACGACACCCTCGGGTCGAGCACGTCGCGCAATCCGTCGCCCAGCAGATTGAAGCCGAGGCTGACGATGAAGATCGCGAATCCGGGAATGGTCGCCACCCACCATTGGTCCAGCAGATAGTCGCGACCGGCGGAGACCATGGCGCCCCACTCGGCCATCGGCGGCTGGGCGCCAAGGCCGAGGAAGCCGAGGCCGGCCGCGGTCAGGATGATCCCGGCCATGTCGAGGGTCAGGCGGATGATGACCGAGGACATGCAGAGCGGCACGATGTGGCGCCACAGGATGCGCAGCGGCGAGGCGCCCTGGAGCCGCGCCACGCGGATAAAGTCGGAGTTCCGCACCACGATGGTTTCCGCGCGCGCCAGGCGCGCATAGGCCGGCCAGGAGGTGAGCGCGATGGCGACGACGGCGTTTTCGATGCCCGGCTCCAGCGCCGCCACGAAGGCGAGGGCCAGGACCAGCCGCGGGAACGCCAGGAAAATATCCGTGCCGCGCATCAGGATGGTGTCGAGCACGCCGCCGACATAGCCGGCGACCGTGCCGATCACCAGCCCGATCGGCACCACGATGACTGCGACCAGTCCGACGATCACCAGGGTCGTGCGGGCGCCGTAGAAGACGCGCGATAGCAGGTCGCGCCCCAGTTCGTCGGTGCCGAGCCAATGCGCCGCCGAGGGCGGCTGCAGCCGCCCGGCAAGGTCCTGGAAATAGGGATCCGCGATCGGCAGGACCGGGGCCAGCAGGGCGATCGCCACCAGCAGCGTCACGATCGCGAAGCCGATCATCGCCAGGGTGTTGCCGCGGAAGCGGTGCCAGGCGAAGTACCAGCGGCCCAGCCGCGCCTGCCGCGACGAACTCGGCGATTCGCTGATCAGCCAGGTGCGCAGGGTTGCGATCATCGTGCCCTCGGGTCGAGGACGCGATAGAGCAGATCGCTGATGCGGTTGAGGCAGATGAAGGCGATTCCGACCAGGATGGTCCCGCCGAGCACGGCATTCATGTCGGCATTGAACAGCGATTGCGTGATGTAGAGGCCGAGACCCGGCCAGGCGAACACCGTCTCGGTCAGCACGGCGCCCTCGAGCAGCGCCGCATAGCTCAGGAAGATGACGGTGATCAGCGGCACCGCGACGTTGCCGAGCGCGTGGTGCCAGATCACCCGCCGCTCTGACAGCCCCTTGGCGCGCGCGGTCAGGATGTATTCCTGGTGCAGCTGATCCAGCATCAGGCTGCGGGTCATGCGGGCGACATAGGCCAGCGTGAGGTAGCCCAGCAGCCCTGCCGGCAGCACCAGGTGCGAGACGGCGTTCCAGAACACGTCGAAATCTCCGGCGATCAGGCTGTCCACCGTGATCAGGCCGGTGACGGTCGGCACGATGCCGTCATAGAAGATGTCGAGCCGGCCCGGCCCGCCGACCACGTCCAGTTTCATATAGAGGACCAACAGCCCGACCAGGCCGAGCCAGAAGACCGGTACCGAATAGCCGATCAGGGACACCACGCGGATCAGGTGGTCGAGCCAGCGGCCCTGGTTGGCGGCGGCAATGACGCCCATCGGCACGCCGAACAGCACGCCCATCAGCGTGGCGACCGTGGCAAGCTCCAGGGTGGCGGGAAAATACTGCAGCAGGTCGTCCAGAACCGGCCGCGCGGTCAGCACCGAGGTGCCGAAATCGCCGTGGGCCACCTGCTGCAGGTAGTGCCAGAACTGGACGATCAAGGGCTGGTCGATGCCCATCTCCAGCCGCACCTTGTCGTAGGTCTCCTTCAGCGCCCGGTCGCCGAGCACGGCCAGGACGGGATCGATGGGAATCACCCGGCCGATCATGAACGTGGCCAGGATCAGGCCGAGCAGGGTCAAGGCCAGCATCACCGCCGACCGCCCCAGTTCGTATGAAATGACCAGCGGGAGCGAGCGACCGCCCGCTCCCGCCGTGCCTGCACCCGCTTGCGCCATGCGGCGGCAGTCCTCTTCGGATAGCCCGTCGAATCGGGCTTACTTCGTCACATTATAGAAGTAGACCAGATCCGCGTTGGGGCCGGAGAAAAAGCCGTTGACGTTTGCCCGCCGGGCGATCTGCTCCATCTCCTGGAACATGACGGCATAGGGGCCCTCGTCCTGCAGCTTTTTCTGGATGTCGAGATACATCTTCTCGCGCTTGGCGCCGTCGCGCTCGATGGCCGCCGCCACCGTCTCCTTCGACAGCTCCGGAATATCCCACGAGTTGCGCCAGACGAGCGGCTTGCCCGCGGAATTGTCGCTGTTGTCCGGGTTGTTGGCGAAGGAATCGACATTGGCGCTGGGGTCGAGGAAATCCGGGCCCCAGTACATGATGATCGTCTGGTGCTGCCGGGCGCGGTACTTCGTCAGCGCCTGCTTGGTGTCCTCCGAGATGATCTTCAGCCTGATGCCCGCCTGGGCGAAGGTCGACTGGATCGACTGGGCGATGTCGACGAAGGGCTGGACGTTCGGGGCATCCAGTTCCAGGTCGAACCCGTTCGGGTAGCCCGCCTCCGTCAGCAGCGCCTTGGCCTTGGCGACGTCCAGCTTGAACGGCGTGTCGGTCAGCGACGCGAAGAAACCGGACGGCCACACCGACTGGTGCACCTTGAACCGGTTCTTCAGGAAGGTATCGGCCATGCCCTGGTAGTCGATCAGGTATTTGAGGGCCTGGCGGACCTGGACTTTCTGCAACGGCTCGATCTTCTGGCTCATGCCGAGGTAATAGATCGTCGCCTTGGGCGAGGCCTCGACCTTGATGTCCGGGTTCGACGCGATGCCCTGGATCTGGTCGGCGGTCAGGTTGCGGGCGATGTCGATATCGCCCTTCTCCAGCAGCAGGCGCTGGGACGAGGCCTCGGGCACGTGGCGGATGATCACCCGCTCGATCGTCGGCTCGCCGCGGCGGAACGTCTTCTCCCGCTGCAGGACGATCGAATCGTTGGCCTTCCAGGACAGCATCTTGAAGGCGCCCGATCCGGCGGAATTGGTCTTCAGCCATTCATGGCCGAGATCGCCGTTCACCTCATGCGCCAGCACTTCTTTCTTGTCGACGATGGAGGAGACGGTGGTGCTGAGGACGTTGAGCACCAGGCTCGGCGCCAGGTCGACGCCGATGGTCAGCTGCACGGTGCGATCGTCGACCGCCTTGCCCATGTCCTTGAAGTTGTCGGCGGTCCAGCCGAGACTCTGCAGGATATAGGCCGGCGTGAGGCCGAGGGTCAGAACGCGCTGGTACGAGAACAGCACGTCCTCTGCCGTGACCGGGCTGCCGGAATGGAATGTCAGTCCGGCGCGCAGCTTGAAGGTGAAGGTCTTGCCGTCGTCGCTGACCGTGTAGCTTTCGGCCCCGGTCGGGACCAGCTTGGTCATGTCCTCCATCTCCAGTCCCATCAGCCGGTCATAGACGTTGACCACGACCTCGCTGTTGGACAGTTCGTAGACCTCGGCCGGATCCATCGACACGATGTCGTCGATCGCCTTGGCCATCACCAAGGTGTTCTTGGGCGTGTCGGCCAGCGCGGGCAAGCCGCCCGACAGACACGCGACGAGAAACGCACGTGCAATCCATTTCATGTTCTGCCTCCCCTTGAGTTCACCAAGTCCCAGCCGGGGCATCGCCCCGGCATGCCACTCACCCGCGCCGGCCTTTCCTTGTTGCCGACGGCGAGGCTGGGCCAAGCCGCAGGCCGGGTCGCAGGTGTCGATACTTGATCTTGTCGATCCGGCAGAGGCAGGCGCCCGGCGCCTCCACCAGGATGATGTCCTGGGCGATCGGCTCGAAGTCGGCGCGGAAATGCACCGTGCTCTTGACCGCGAGGATCGCCTGTTCCGTCGGTTCCACGCCGTGGGCGCGAAACAGCGAAAGATCGAGGCATTGGAACCGCGTGCTGCAGACGACGACGGTCACGTCGGCGCTGCGGTCGAGCACGCGCAGCAGGGCGGTGGGCCCGAGCGCCAGCTGGACGTCGCGGAAGATCTCGCCGGTTCCGGGGAAGGCGCCGTCGGTCAGCGCCTCGACCTTGAAGCGGCCCATGAAGGGCTGCGGGTCGTAGCCGTAGCGGCCGCCGAGGCTGAGCTCGATCTCGCCGCCGATGCCGGCCGCATGGGCGGCGACAGCCGCCGCGGGGTCCCACAGCATCGCCAGCGACGCCTTCTGCGCGTTCTGGTCGACCAGCGCCTGCAGCAAGGCGAGCGTGTCGGAGGTGCCGCCGCCGCCCGGATTGTCCTGCACGTCTGCCAGCACGATCGGTTCACCCGGACGGCCCTGACGCATCGCGATGCGCACCGCCTCGCGCGGAGGCAGCATGTCGACGTGGAAGTCCGGTTCGGCCGCCACGACCGCGTCAAAGAGCCATTCGGCGGCCCGGTCGACGGCGGGGGCATCCGTGCCATAGGCGATGACCGCCGGGCCGCAATCGAAGATGTCGGCCATCGGGAAGCCGATGGCGAGGTCGACGCTGAGGACGCCCGCGCCCTCGAGACCGGGCAGCATGCCGTAGAGCGAATCGCAGGGCGCCATGGTGGTGCATTGGGCGCTGAGCGGGATCAGGAAGGGCAGCTTGCGCAGCGACTTGTGGAGCGGCAGCCCGCTGCGCAGCCGATGCCGCAACAGGCTGCAGCTGCGCCGGCCGGTCTCCGCCATGTCGATATGCGGATAGGTGCGATAGACCGTCATGGCATCCGAGAGATCGACCATGGCGCGCGTCACGTTCGCATGCATGTCGAGGGTAACGACGACGGGAATCTCGGGGCCGATCCGGTGGCGGATGCGGCGCAGCAGCTCGCCCTCGCCGTCCTCGTGCGATTCGGAGACCATCGCGCCATGCAGGTCGAGATAAACGCCATCGACCTGGCCCGCACCGGCGATGCCGCCGCAGATCAGGTCCGACATGCGCTCGAAGGCGTCGTCGCTCACATAGGAGCAGGGCTCGGCGCTGGCCCAGGCAATGGGGACCAGCTCGAAGTCGCTGGCCGCGTTGATGAAGCCGCCGATCGGGATGTTCACCCGCGGAAAGACGGAAAGAATGTCGGCGCCGAGCGTCAGGGCCGGCCAGCCGTCGGCGTTCTTGAAATCCTGGAAGGTCGCGCCGAACGGCGCGAAGGTGTTGGTCTCATGCTGAAATCCAGCGATCGCAATGCGCGGTCGGGCGACCATGTACCGGTGCTTTCGTTTGGCGACAACGGCACGCAGTTTCCGGGAACAATGCGGCTCTGACAATTTCGCAGGAAGCGCGCATGCGGCTGCGGATTGCTGGCGGCGGAAGCGTCAATCAGCGAAAGCCGGCAGCGTCACCTGACGCGATCCGGCATCAATATTCCAGCGCGCGCAGGGTGGTCTCACCCTCGGGGATGACGTTGCTGACCCGCAGCTTGGTATCTTCGCTGATCTCCGGGCTGTCGAGCGGATAGAGGCCGCAGGCGCCCAGCGCCTGGCGCAGATTCGGCTTCGGCCCCAGGAACTCGTATACCGCGCGGGCGGCGAAGGGCTGCCGGCCGGGGCCGCTCGAGACCGACACGAACACGCCGGAGAGCTTGCCGACATTGGGCCGGTAGGAGGGATAGAGCACCAGCATGGACAGGGTCTGATGCATGTAGAAGTTGACATGCGAGACGTAGATGCGGTCGTCGGTGTGGAACACGGTGCCCAGGTACTTGACGACCGTACGGGTGCGCGAGCGCTGATGGTCGTGCAGCCGCTCGATGGTGCGATCGTAGACCTGGTTTCCTTTCCGCACGAAATGCGAAAGGCTCCGCAGAATCCGCCCCGGAAAGGCGGGACTGCAGTAATAGGAGTGGTAATAGCCGAGATAGCGCTCCAGCTTCCGCACCGAATCCGGGAAGTGCGAGGCGATGTGCTCGAGCGGTGCCGACAAGGGCTCTCCCACCATTTCATCGGGATGCGGCATGCCGAGGGAACGCGTGGCGAATTCCTCCGGCGCCATCAGCATGTCGCTTTCGGTCACCGCGAAGAACTGGCAGATGCGGCTGAGCACATGCGGCGAGGGCAGCGCCGCGCCCGCGAGATACTTGTTGAACTGCTGGCGGTTGATGTCGAGACGCCGGCAAACCTCCGACACCGACTTGTGCCGGCCGCACAACGTCCTGAGGTTCTGCGCAAAATAGCGCTTGAGGTCCAGCGAGATGCTCAGAGGCACGTCTCCCATCGTGTTGGTGGCAAGCCGCGCGCCGTCGTCCGCGTGCCGCGCACGCCGCTGCCTGCCGCAGCGTCCCATCTGTGATCACAGGAAATTTGATGAGATCGAGCCGGGCTGTCAATCATCCGTGGGCCAGCGCCGCAAGATGACCGCGCGTCTGGCGCCGCCCCCATGAAACGTCACCCAATTCATGTCCGCGCCGCCCAGGAACCGAGCTTGTGCATGAAGTCGACGCAGGCTTCCACCTGGGCGACCTCGATGAATTCGTTCGGCTTGTGCGCCTGCTGGATGCTGCCAGGGCCGAAGACCACCGCCGGGATCCCGGCGCGCTGGAATTGCCCGCCCTCGGTGCCGAAGGCGACGCCGATCGCGGCGTTGATCCCGGTCAGGGCGCGGATCAGCGCCTCGGCCGGCGAATCCGTATCCGGCAGCAACGGCGGCACGTTGCAGAGCGGCGTGGTCTCGATCGACGACTCCTCGGCCGCGCGGCGCATGCGCGGCAGCAGATCCTCACTCAGGAATTCCCGCAGCCGCGCCATCACCTCGTCCGGATCGACGCCGGGAAGCGGGCGGAACTCCCACACCAATTCGCAGCGCCGGGCGATGATGTTGAAGGCGGTGCCGCCGCCGATCTGGCCGACATTGAAGGTGGTGTAGGGCGGATCGAAACTGTCGTCGAAGGGGCCCTGCTCCCGGTGCTGCGCGGCCATGCCCGCCAGGCGGGAGATGAATTCATTGGCGGCGAAGATCGCATTGACCCCGCGATGCGGCGCGCTCGAATGGCCGTCGCGGCCGGTGAACACGGTCTTGAAGACGATATCGCCCTTGTGCCGGTTGGCGAGTTGCATCGATGTCGGCTCGCCGATGATCGCCATCGCCGGCAGCGGCAGATTGGCGGCGATGTCATCCAGCATGCGCGGGGCGCCAAGGCAGCCGACCTCCTCGTCGAAGGAAAGCGCGAAATGGATCGGCCGGCGCAGGCCGGCAGCCTTGAAGGTCGGCACCATGGCCAGCGCGATGGCGATGAAGCTCTTCATGTCGCAGGTGCCGCGGCCGAAGAGCTTGTCGCCCCGCCGGGTGAGGGTGAAGGGGTCGCTGTCCCAGGGCTGGCCTGCCACCGGCACGACATCGGTATGGCCCGACAGCACGATGCCGCCGGCCCGGTCGGGGCCAAGCGTGGCGAACAGATTCGCCTTGCGCCGGTCGTCGTCGTAGGTGAGACGGCTCTCGACCCCATGCCCGGCGAGGTAGTCGCGCACGAATTCGATCAGGGCAAGATTGGACTCGGACGAGACGGTCGGGAACCCGATCAGCCGGGCGATCATCTCCATCGGGGTCAGGATAAGGGCGGTCATGTCCTCACCGCACGTAGCTGGCGCCGTTGATGTCGATGGTCGTGCCGGTGGCGTGCTTGGCCAGGCCGGACGCCAGGAAGACGATGGTGTTGGCGATGTCCTCCGGCTCCGCCACCTCGCCCAGGGGAATGTCCTTCGCGGCACCCTCGACGCCGAATCTGTCGAAGAAGTCCTTGTTCAGGTTGGTACGCACGAAGCCCGGCGCCACGGCGAAGGCGGTGATGCCGTCGCGGCCGAAATGGCGCGCGATGGTACGGGTCATCGCCAGGACGCCGCCTTTCGATGCGGCATAGTGCATGTAGTCCGCGTCATCGCCGCGGAATCCGGCACGGCTGGCCAGGTTGATGATGATGCCGCCGCCCTGGCGCGCCTTGAAATGCCGGATCGCCTCGCGGCAGAAATGGCCGGGCGCCACCAGGTTGACCTCCAGCGTCCGATGCCAGCCGGCCGCCCATGCGTCGAACGGATCGCCGACATCGGCGGGTTCATAGATTCCGGCATTGTTGACCAGCACGTCGATACGGCCCTTCCAGGCCTCGGCCTCAAGCCAGATGCGCGGCACCTCGTCGCCCTTGGCCAAATCGCCGGTGACCACCTGGCAGCGGTCGGCACCGAGGCTGGACCTGAGGTCGTTGAGCCGGGTGCCGGCGACCACGTCATGCGCCACCACCGAGCCGCCTGCCCTCACCATCATTGCCGCGATGGCGGCGCCGATGCCGCCGCCGGCACCCGTCACCAGCGCGATCTTGCCCTTGAGGTCGATCATCCTTTGTCCCCCGTTCCTTCCTGGCCCAGAAGCACCTCGGCGCTGCCGGTGATGACCGGCTTGCCGTCGGCGCGATTGAGGCTGATCTCGAGTTGCGCGCGCGGCCCGTCGGCTCCGGCCACCAGGGCCGTCACCCGGCCCTCGGCGCGCAGCACGTCGCCCGGCCAGACCCGCTCGCGAAAGCGCACCTTGAACCGGCGCACCGATCCGGCGCCGAACCAGCGCGTCACGAAAGAGCCGAGCAGCCCCGCCGACAGCATGCCATGCGCCATGACCGAAGGCAGGCCGGCCGATCTGGCGAATTCCTCGTCGTGATGGATCGGGTTGAAATCCCCCGAAGCGCCGGCATAGCGCACGATGTCGGTGCGGGTCAGCGGGCCGACGACGAAGTCCGGTCCGCCATCGCCGACCTTGAGCGCGCTCACGATTGGCCCTCCGCCGGCGTAATCTCGATCGCCGTCGAGCGCTCGCGCAGGACCAGCTCGTCGGTGGCGGCGTCGCGCATTTCCGTCTCGCAGACGATGAACCGCATCTGCCCGCCGCGCTGGCCCTGCTTGGTGTATTCCTCCACCACGCGGGCCCGGCAGGACAGCCGGTCGCCGACCTTCAAGGGGCGGAAATACTCGTATTCCTGCTCGCCATGGACGACCCGGCGGCGGTCGAGCTTCAGCTCCTCGACGATCAGCCGCTCGACGAAATCGGCGGTGACGCAGACCGGGAAGGTCGGCGTCGGCAGCAGCGCGGGATCGGCGGCATGATCGTCATGCACGGCGCGGGCGAATTCGCGCACCTTGCCCCATTCGACGGTGAACGCCCAGCGCTGCCCGGTCATCGCCCTACCTCAGCCGCGCGGTCAGCAGCCCGGCCCGGCGCATCAGGATCATGATCACCGTGATGGTGACGATGCTGAGGCCGATCAGGATGCTGGCGATGGCGGTGATGGTCGGATTGATCTGCAGCACCAGCTCATTGAACATCTTCTTGGGGATGGTGAAGTAGCGCCCGGCGACGAACTGGGTCACCACCACCTCGTCGAAGCTGATGATGAAGGCGAAGATCCAGGCGGCGAGCGCGCTGGGCACGAGATTCGGCATCAGCACGCGGACCAGCATCTGGGTCTTCGAGGCGCCGAGCGTCAGGGCGACCTGCTCGATCCGGATGTCGAAGGATTGGATTGCCACCGACATCAGCAGCACGACATAGGGCACCGCCAGGATGGTGTGGGCGATAATCAGCCCGGCGAAGCTGCCCAGGATGCGGGTCTTGGCGAAGAAGATGTAGATGGCGACGGCGGTGATCACCGGCGGGATGATCATCGGCGCCATGAAATTGCTTTCCAGCACCCGACGGCCGACGAAATTGCCGCGCACCAGGGCATAGGCGGCAAGCGTGCCGAAGACCAGCGCCAGGCTGCTCGACAGCAAGGCCAGGGTGACGGAATTGAGCCCGGCATCCAGCCACTGGCGGTCGCCGAAGAACGCCTCGTACCAGCGCAGCGACAGGCCGGGTGGCGGAAACTGCAGCGATTCGGCGCTGGAGAACGACATCGGCACCACGATGGCGATCGGCAGGCACAGGAACAGCAGCACCGCGATCGACAGCAGCGTCAGCAGCCACGCGCCTGGCCTCGCCTGCGCGGTCATGTCAGCGCCCTGCCCCGGACCCATTGGTAGACCGCGTAGAACGCCAGGGTCATGGTCAGCAGGCAGACGGACACCGTCGCGGCGCGCTCCCAGTTCGGGAAGCGGTTGATCAGGAAGTCCATCATGTTGGCGACCATCGGCACCTTGCCGCCGCCGAGGATGGCCGGCGTGATGTAGAAACCGAGGCTGAGGATGAAGATCAGCACCATCGCCGCCGCCAGCGACGGCAGGGTGATCGGCAGGAAGACCCGCCAGAAAATGGTCCAGGACCTGGCGCCCAGGGTGGCGGCGATCTGCAGCAGGCGCTCGTCCACCCGCACCATCGCCGCGAACAGCGGCAGCACCAGATAGGGCAGCAGCACGTTCACCATGCCGACGGAGACGCCGAATTCGTTGTAGAGGAAGGCCACCGGCTTGCTCGTCAGCCCCAGGTTCTGCAGCGTGCGGTTGACGATGCCGCCATTGCCGAGCACGACGATCCAGGCATAGGTGCGCACCAGGATGCTGATCCAGAACGGCACCACGACGAAGCCGACGGCGATGACCTGCCGCGCCGGCTGCAGCCGCGACATCCACAGCGCCAGCGGATAGCCGAGCAGGGCGCAGACGACGGTGACGATGCCAGCCACCTGGAAGGTGCGCCAGACGACGGGCAGGTAGAGCGGCGAGGTGAAGACCTCGGCATAATGCGCCAGCGTGGCACCGCCCCCGCGCTGCTCGCGGAAGCTCCAGCCCAGCGTCAGCATCAGGGGAATGTCGAAGAACAGCAGGAAGAAGATCAGCAGCGGCACGGCACGGGCGAGCTCGGTCTGCCGCCTTGGCCGGCCGATCCTGGGTGCCACGCTCGCCACTGCCGTTTCGCCTGTCACGTCATCTCTTTCGCGACTTGAGGGGAGGCGGCCGGGCGGCCAGATCCGGCCGCCCGGCACGTTTCCAGGCCGCCGCTATTGCTGCAGCTTGAACTCCTGCCAGCGCTTCTCGACCTCGTCGGCATGGTCCAGCCACCACTGGGCATTGGCCAGCCATTGCACTTTCTTGTTCTCCGAATAGGTCGGGTACTGCGTCAGCTTATCCTTCGGCAGCAGCGCGTCCAGTGCCGGGCTCGGCCCGGTGTAGGAGATGTAGTTGGCGACGCAGGCCTGCGCCTCCGCCACCGTGTGCCAATGCAGCCACTGCCAGGCAGCCTCCTTCTCCCCTTCCGGCGCGCCTTCGGCGACGCCGAACCACGAGATGTCCAGCATGCCGTCCTTGAAGGTGGTGGTGATGCCGTCCTGGCCGACGACACGGCCCGACCAGGCGATGGTGTATTGCGCCTCGTTGTCCTTCAGCAGCTGCGCCGACTGGGCGCCGGCCTGCCACCAGATCGCGTCACCCTTGATCTTGTTGAGGACCTTGAAGGCCCGGTCGAGATCGAGGGGGAAGAGCTTGTCGACCGGAACGCCGTCGGCGAGCGCGGCGAAGGGCAGGACGTAGCCCGGATAGTCCGGCAGGGCGCGCTTGCCGGGGAAGTTGACGGTATCGAAGAAGTCGGCCCAGCTCTGCGGCGCCTTGGCGTCGGAGCGATAGGCCATGATGGTCGAGAAGTAGGACGTGCCGACGGCGTATTCGTCCTTCGCCTCGTCATACATCGGATCCGGGTTGACCGCCTTCCAGTCGACCTTGGCGAACAGCTTCTGCGCCGTGCCGCGCTTCAGCTCGTCGGTCGGCAGATCGAACACCGTGGAGGTGATGTTGCCGGCCTCGTTCATCGCCTGCAGCTTGGCCAAGCCACCCGGGCTTTCGGTGATCACCTTGATGCCGGTCGCCTTGGTGAACGGCTCGTTGACGCACTTTTCCACCGCGTCGCCGTATTGGCCGCCGGACCACAGAACGTGCAGTTCCTTCGCCGCTTCCGCCATCGCGCTGGCGGAAAATGCGACGGTCGCGATCGCCGTCATGGCGACACCCCGCAGGGTCAATGACATGCTCATGTTGGTCTCCCTTTACGTTGCGTTGTTGCTGTTGCTTGAAGCTCTTACGCACGCCCTTTCATTCGCATTCGTACCTGCCTCCCTCCCCGTCCGAGTTTCTTGTCCGACCTATTCCGGAAGGACCCAGACGCTTCCCGGCTCCCAGTGCAGGGAAACGACGGTTCCTTCCCGATGCTTGATGCGCGGTTCGTTGACATGGGCGACCAGGGTGCGGCCGCTCTCCAGCGCCACCACGTAGCGCACGGAATCCCCGAAGAAGACCGATTCGGTCACCCGGGCCAGCAGCCCGACCGGCGCCGGACCGTTGCTGAGCGCGATCTGCTCCGGACGCAGCACGCCGCAGATCTTCCGGCTGGCACGGGACGGCGCATGGGCGCAGGGCACCAGTTCGCCGCTGTCCAGGCGGATGCCGCTCTCGCCGCCGCCGGCCTGCATCTCGCCTTCGAGGAAGTTGGCGACGCCGAGGAAGTCGGCGACGAAGCGGCTGCGCGGCTGGTTATAGGCGATTTCCGGCGTGTCGATCTGCTCGACCTTGCCGCCGCTCACCACAATGATGCGGTCGGACAGCGACAGCGCCTCGTCCTGGTCGTGCGTCACCAGCACGGTGGTGATGCCGAGCTTGCGCTGCAGTTGTCGGATGTCGTGGCGCACCTCTTCGCGCAGCTTGCGATCCAGCGCCGCCAGCGGCTCGTCCAGCAGCAGGATGTCGGGGTTGAACACGATGGCACGCGCCAGGGCGACACGCTGCTGCTGGCCGCCCGACAGGGCCGCCGGCCTGCGCTCCGCATAGGGCTGCAGCCGCACCAGCTCAAGCGCCTCGTTCACCCGGCGCTGGATCTCGGCGCGCGGCACGTTCCGGATGCTGAGCGGGAAGGCGACGTTGCCGAAGACCGACATATGCGGGAACAGCGCGTAGCTCTGGAACACCAGGCCCACATTGCGCTCCGCCGCCGGCAGCCAGGTGACGTCGCGGCTGCCGATCCGGATCTGGCCGCCGGTGGGCGCGGTGATGCCCGCAATCATCGACAGCAGGGTGGTCTTTCCGGAGCCGCTGGGGCCGAGGATGGTGGCGAACTCGCCCTGCTTGACGTCCAGCGAAACACCATCCACGGCCCGGACGCTGCCGTAATGCTTGGAGACGTCAATGAGCGAGATCGACGTCATCGCCGCCCGCTATTCCACGACCGGCCAGGCCGAGCCGAGCGGCACGCCGACGCGCTTGGCCATGCGACGGGCGGAGTCCTGGGCACGGGCATAGACGGCGCCCTCGTCCAGCCGGGTGAGGCGGCCGTGGCGCACCACGATCTCGCCATTGACCAGCACCGTGTCGACGCCCTTGGTCCGGTTGATCAGCGCCAGGTGGCGCACGACGTCGAGGTTCGGCTGCTGGTCCGGCAGGTCGTTGCTGCGGATCACCAGATCGGCGCGCTTGCCGACTTCCAGCGAGCCGATTTCGTCCTGCAGGCCCATGGCGCGGGCGCCGCCGATGGTGAACATCTCGATGATCGATTCCGAGGGCAGGTACTGGCCGACCTGGCGCGACACCAGGTAGCCGAGGAAGCCCAGTTCGCCATAGACCCAGATCTTCGCCACGTCGGCGCCGAAGGTCATGTTGACGCCGGACTGGTAGAGCGAGGCCATGCGCGAGCGCATCTGGTCGCCGATGGCGTAGAACATGTAGTTGCCGGGCTGCCAGACGATCGACAGGCCTGACTCGATCACCGCCTTCACCTCGTCGTCGTGGATGACGTTCATGTGGGTGAAGGTGGAGTTCGCACCGAGGAAGCCGATTTCGGCGTAGTGCAGCAGCGGATGCTTGCCGAAGCGCCTGGTGTCGTGCTCGACATCCTCGGCGGTGAAGTTCTGGTGCTGGGTCACCACCACCTTGCTGGCGTCGGCCAGCTTCTTGGCCGCGAGGGAGAGTTCGTCGCTGGCGCTGCCGATGCCGTAGAGCGCGACATGGCCGCGGACCAGCGAATCGGCGTTGCGGTTGCGCTTCAATTGCTGGCCCAGCAGCTTCTCGGCGCGCTTGCGGTCGGCGGGCGCCCGCGGGATCTGGTGCGACATGCCCTCGGCGTCCGGCTCGTCCCACAGGAACGGGTCGCCGAGCGAGACGCGGATGCCGACATCCTCGGCGGCCGTCGCGACGGTGTCCGGCTCGAAGGCGGTGCCGACCTCGAGATAGGCGGTGAAGCCGTTGCGCGCCATTTCGACCGAGGCCATCAGCGACGAGACGTATTCATCCTCGTCCGTCAGCTCGTTGAACCAGCGCACATAGGGACCCGGCCCGGTATCGGAGGGCTGGTGCGGGCGGTCGCTGATGGCGCCTCGGGTCAGATGCAGGGTGGCGTGCGTGTGGCCGTCGATGAAGCCGGGATGGACCGGACCGCCGGCGGCGTCGATCACCCGGCCGGCGGTGAACTTCGCCGCGATCTCGCGATCGGTGCCGATACCGACGATGCGGCCGCCGCTGATGGCGATGGAGCCGTGCGGGAATATCCGCCTTTTGGCGTCCATGGTCAGCAGATAGCCGTTGCGGACGATCAAGTCGCAGGATGTCGGTTGGCTTTCGACCATGGCGGAGTCTCCCTAGCGGACCTTGCCGGTCTCGCGGTCCCAGCAACCAGCGATCAGATCCGTGCGTTCCTTGAGCAGCGCCTGCTTCTGCACGCGCATGGAGGGCGTGCGCTCGAAATCCTCGACGCGGTATTCGATGTAGCGCGGCGTCTTGTAGGCGGCGAGGCGCGCCCGGCAGAACTCGATGATCGCCTCCGGCGGCAGATCCTCGCGCTTCACATCCGCCTTCAGCAGGATATAGGCCTTGACCTCCTCGCCGCGCAGCTCGTCCGGTACCGGGATGACCGCCACTTCGAGGATCTGCGGGTTGGAGCGCAGCACCGCTTCGACCTCCGCCGCGGCGATGTTCTCGCCGCTGCGGCGGATCATGTCCTTCTTGCGGCCGACGAAATAGAGCAGGCCGCGCCCGTCGCGCCGGACCAGGTCGCCGGAATGATACCAGCCGCCGCGCATCGCCTCGGCGGTCACGTCCGGCCGGTTGAGATAGCAGCGGAATAGGTCCGGGCCGCCGATCAATGCCTCGCCGATCTCGCCCACCGGCACGTCGTTGTCCTGGTCATCGACCACGCGGATCTTCACGTCCGGCGCCTCGATGCCGATGGAGCCGGAGCCGACCAGCTCCTCCGCCATGCCGACCGGCATGCGGGCCATGATGCCGCCTTCGGTGCTGCCGTAGTTGTCGTACCAGTAGAAGCCGAAGCGGTCGACCATCTCGCGGTGCAGCTGCTTGGGCAGGCCGGCATGGACGACCCCGCGCATGCGGTGGTCGCGCTCGCGCGGGCCGGGCTCGCCCTTCAGCAGCAGGGCCGGGATCGAGGCGATCGACAGCATGTCGGTGGCGTCGTATTTGCGCACCACGTCCCAGAAGCGCGAGACGCTGAAGCGCCGCATGGCGATCATGGTGCCGCGCGTGGTGAGCGAGGTCATCAGCTGGATCGCCGGGTCGGCGTAATAGAACGGCAGGCAGCAAAGCTGCCGGTCCTGCCAGGAGCGCGGGAACAGCAGCTGGTCCAGGTCGAGCACGCGCAGCCACCAGCCGTGATCGAGCACGCAGCCCTTCGGCGCGCCGGTGGTGCCGGAGGTGTAGAACACGGTGATGAAGTCGTCGCGCCGGCAATCGGTGTCGAGCAGCGACAGCCGCTGGGCCTGGCGCTCGTAGCGGCCGAGCCCGTCGGGCTCCTCGCCGTCGACCACCAGGATGTCCTTCAGCGTCGGCGCGTCGGCCCGCACCTGGTCGAGCACGACCTTCTGCTCCTTGCCGGCGATGGCCAGGACCGGCCTGGAATCGCGCACGATGTGCCCGGCGTCGTGCACCTGCGCCGTCGGCGCGATGGAAACCAGGGTGGCGCGGCAGGCGATGATGCCGAACAGCGCGATCATGAACTCGACCCGGTTGTCGAGCATGACCACCACGTTGTCGCCCGGCTTCAAGTGCTGCTTCAGGTAGCCGGCGAAATGCTCGGTGCGCTCCAGCAGCTCGCGCCGGGTCAGGGTCAGCCCGGTCTCGACGATGATGGCCGGGCGTTCCGGGTCCTCCAGGCAGCCTTTCGCGAACAGCTCGGTGCAGGTCTGGTGCTTGATGACGCTCCAGGACGGGCCGATATCGCCGTGGGTTGCCATGCCGGTCATGACGCCACCTCCGCGAGGCCGTTCTTGATCACGATGCTGCCGGCGGCGTCGCGCGCCTCGTAGCCGAAGGCCAGGCGGCCGCCGCGCGGGTCGAGCTTCCAGATCCGCGTGGTGATGCTTTGGCCGGGGGTCAGGAAGACCGGCGCCGAGAACCGGCCGGCGAAGCGCTTCAGCCTAGCCACGTCGCCGCCGCAGGCCTTCTCGACGATGGCGCGGCCAGCGAAGGCCATGGTCAGCATGCCGTGCACCAGCAGATGGTCGAAGCCCTGTGCCTTGGCCGCGTCCAGCCGCAGCGTATAGGCCGAATAGTCGCGCGCCGCGTCGGCGTAGCGCAGAGTCTGGTCCGCCGCCATCGGATGGGTTGCCTCGGCGAACGGCGCCGCGGATTTCGCCGCATCGGCCAGGCGATGGTCGGGCGCCGCTTCGCCGACCTGCTTGGGCAGAGTGGCGCCAGCGACAAGGGCGCTGAAGTATTCCTGGTTCACCAGGTCGCCCGTTTCGTCGCGGGTTTCCGATTTGATCACGATGGAAACGCCGGCGGAGGACGGCACCGCGCCGACCAGGGTCGCCTGGGCATAGAGCTTCATGCCCGGCCGGATCGGCTTGTGATAGTGGAAGTCGTGCTGGCCGTGCATGGCGAAGGCCTGGGTGACGCTGCGCAGCAGCTCGATGGTCGGCTGCATCGGCGGCACGTTGGCGAAGACCGGCGAGGCGATCTTGCCGTCGAGATGCGCCGGGTTTTCGTCATCAATGGCGGCGGCGTATTGCGCCAGCCGCACCGTATTGACCCGGAATTCCTCCGTGCGTCGCGTCTGGCCCAGGCGGGAGAGATCGAATGTCATGCGGTCCTGTCCCAAGTCCCCTGCTTCCCTGCGATCACAAGCCATCGACGAAGCGGCCGAGTTTCGGCCCCGGGGCAAGCTTCCCGGCCAGCGCCTTGTCCAGCGCCTCCGGCGTCCAGCGCCCCTCGGTTCGCTCGTCGATCGCAAGATCGATATGCGTCATCACTTCCACGCGGTTTCCGTAGATCTGGAACACCTGGCCGGTGGCCGGGCAATCGGGCGCGGCCAGCCAGACGATCAGCGGCGAGACGTTGGCCGGGTCGAACACATCGAACACGCCCGGCGGCGGCGCCTTCAGACTGGTCTCGATCCGGGTGCGCGCCGAGGGCGAGACCGCGTTGGAGCGCACGTTGAGCTTGGCCCCCTCCAGGGCGGCGACCTTCGACAAGGCGACGATGCCGAGCTTCGCCGCCGCGTAGTTCGCCTGGCCGAAGGTGCCGACGATGCCGGCGAGCGAGGTGGTGTGGATGATGGAGCCGCTGGTGACGTGACCCGCCTTGGCGCGGTCCCGCCAATAGGTCATCGCGTGCTTGGTGGTGGCGGCATGGCCCTTCAGATGCACGCGGATGACGGCATCCCATTCATCCTCGCCGAGATTGGCGAGCGTGCGGTCGCGCAAGATCCCGGCATTGTTCACCAGGACATGCAGATCGCCGAAGGTCTCCGTCGCCAGGCGCACCAGCGCCTCGGCATCCGCCCAGTTGCCGACATCGTGGCCGCTGACGATGGCGCGGCCGCCGCTGCCCTCGATTTCGCGTGCCACTTCCTGCGCCGGCGTCAGGCTGTTTCCGTTGCCGTAGAGGTCGCCGCCCAGGTCGTTCACCACCACGCTGGCGCCGGCGGCGGCGAGGGCCAGGGCATGGGCGCGGCCCAGGCCGCGGCCAGCACCGGTGACGATGGCGACGCGTCCGTCAAGGCGGCCCATCAGGCGCCCCCTTCGCGTTCGAAGACCGGCAGAGGCGGGGCGTCCTTGCGCGCCCGCCAGGTCACCCGCACCGCATCGCCGATGCGACAGGGCGGTCCAACCAAGTTGGTGAGCAGGCGCGGGCCTTCGCTGAGATCGACCAGCGCGACGACATAAGGCGGCGCCAGGTCCGGATAGACCTGCACCTGCGTCGTCGTCATCGAATAGACCGTGCCGGTTCCCTTCACCGCCACCCATTCCAGCCCGGCCGCTTCACAGGCCAGGCAATGGGGACGCGGATAGAATTGATGGTGGCCGCAGCGCGTGCAGCGCTGCACCACCAGGCGATGCTGCCGCGCCGCCGCCCAGAACGGCGCCGTCGTCGGGTCGCCGAAGGTCTCGATGTCGCCGCCGTCACTCACGCGCCAGCACCACGGTTGCCGAGGTTGAAAACGCCAGCCCGCCGATGCCATGGGCAACGGCGATTTCCGCGTCCTTGACCTGGCGCTGGCCGGCCTCGCCGCGCAGCTGCCGTACCGCCTCGATCAGGAGCAGGATGCCGAGGGCGCCAGGATGGCAATAGGACAGCCCGCCGCCCATGGTCATGGACGGCAGGTCGCCGCCAGGACCGAGCCTGCCGCCCGCGACGAAGGACCCGCCCTCGCCGCGCGCGCAGAAGCCCAGGTCTTCCAGGTAGTGGATCACCGAATGGGTGAAATTGTCGTAGGGCTCGAAAACGTCGACGTCCTTGGCGGTGATGCCGGCCATGCCGAAGGCCTCGCGCGACGAAACCACGCCCGGCGTCACGGTCAGATCCGGCATCTGCGAGATGTGCCATTGCTGCGTGCTTTCGCCCGCACCCAGCACGCGGATGGATTTCTTCGCCGCATCCTTCGCCCGCGCCTTGCTGGTGACGATCACCGCGCCGCCGCCATCGGTGACCAGGCAGCAATCCAGCTTGTGCAGCGGATCGGAAATCATCGGCGAGGCCAGCACGTCGTCGATGCTGAGCGGATCGCGGCTCCAGGCCTTGGGATTGAGCTGGGCCCAGCGTCGCGCCGCGACCGCCACTTCCGCCAGATGCTCCGGCCTGGTGCCGTATTGATGCATGTGCCGCGCCGCGGTCAGGGCGTAGTAGCCGATCGGGAAATGGATGCCGTAAGGCGCCTCGAACTGGCCCGACAGGGTGCCGGAATCGGCGGCGACAGCGCGGTTGCGGTTCTTGCGGCTGCGCTGGCGCGAGGCATAGGTGATCAGCGCCACCTCGCAGCGGCCGGCGGCCACCGCCAGCATCGCGTGATGCACGAAGGCCTCGAAGGACCCGCCGCCCATGTCGGAGGAATCGGCGTAGCGCGGCTGGATGCCCAGGTATTCACCGACCTGGACCGAGCCCTCTTCGCCCATGTAGTTGACGAACAGGCCGTCGACATCCTTGAAGCCGAGGCCGGCCTCGGCCAGGGCCTCCTTGGCGGCCAGGGCGACCATCGAGAGCTCGCTTTGGTCGACGACCTTGCCGAGCGGCGTCTCGGCGACACCGGCGATGTAAATCGGCGATTGTGACAGTGGCGATTTCGACACCGCGCGTCCCCATTCCCTGTCGCGGCCGGGGCGCTTGGCGCACCTCTGGCGATCTGCCGGCCGGTCCAGGCCGTCCGGTCCGATCGCCACATTTTCCTTGCTCGCAGGGCGCACGCTATTTTAGAATTGAAACTGATGTCAAGCTCAGTTTTATCGCCCGGGTCGAATTGCGCCGCGCTGCACCGGGTCTCGACCATTCCTCATGCGGTGGCATTATTCTGCGCACCGCGCTTGCCCGGACTTAAGTCTCAAATCGGGCGACCGGCACGGGGGGAGTGACATGACAGCAGCAAAGGCCCAGAAGGCGAAACCCGCAGCGAAAGCGGTTCCCCCCGGGGTCGATCTCGGGCCGATGCAGAACTACGTCGCGCATCTGCAATCGATCCTGCAGGAATCGGCCTGGCCGAAGAGCGATCGCACGCGCTTTCGGTTGAAGATCGCCACCGTCTCGGTGCTGGCGGAAGTCGGCTACCAGGACCTCAAGGTCTCCGATGTCTGCGAGCGCGCCGAAGTGGCGCTCGGCACCTTTTACAACTACTTCACCGACAAGAGCGTCGTCGCCGTCGAGGCGTTGCTCGATTTCGGCGATGCGCTCTACCTGCAGGCGCAATCGACGGCGCGCGGCTCGGGCGACTTCCAGGCCATCCTGCGCACCAACCAGTTCTTCGCCGCCGCCTACCAGCGCAATGCGGGCCTGGTGCGCTGCCTCAACCAGCTGGACGACCAGGTGCCTGAACTGCGCCCGCGCTGGCGCGAACGACGCCTGCAATGGCTGCAGAAGATCGCCCGCTCGATGGCCCGGCGCTCCGGCCATCCGGAGGTGCCGGAGATCCTCTACATGCAGATGGCCTATGCGCTGGAGGGCCTGGTCTTCACCTATCTCTATGACGTCTTCGTGCGCCAGGAGCCGATCCTGCAGCGCCACGCCGGCAGCCCGGACCACATCGCCGAGCTTCTGTCGGTGCTGTGGTATCGCGCGCTCTATCTGCAGGACCCGCCGGCGGAGGAAGTGAAGCACACGCGCGCGATCCTTGCCCTGCATCACCAGCCGATCGAACGACGCGACCCCGCCGGGACCAAGGCACGGTAGCCGCCCCGGATGGACCAGCACCGCGCCCTCGCCCCCGGCCTCAAGACGACGCCCTATTGGTGGGACGCAGCCCCGCGGCCGCGCCTGCCGGAAACGGCGCTGCCGCGGCATGTCGACGTGGCGGTGATCGGCTCCGGCTGCACCGGCCTCACCGCCGCGCTGACCCTGGCGCGCGCCGGGCGCAGCGTTGCGGTATTGGAGGCTGGCGACCCGGGCCAAGGCGCCAGCTCGCGCGCGACCGGCGTGCTTGGCCGCACCTTGAAGCACAGTTTTTCGGCGATCCTGCAGGAAGAGGGCGAGGGCGCCGCCAAGCGCGCCTATGGCGCCGCGCGCACCGCCTTCCACTTCATCATCGATCTTATCGAGCGCGAGAAGATCGACTGCGACCTCAAGGTCTGCGGCCGATTCATGGGCGCCAACTCACCGGCGCATTACGACGCCATGGCGCGCGACCTGGAGGCGAAGCATCGCCATCTCGGCGATGAATTCACGATGCTGCCGCGCGCCGAGCAGCACCGCGAGATCGCCTCGGACTTTTTCCACGGCGGCGGCGTCATTCCCGATCACCGGCAGCTGCATCCCGGCAAATACCAGCTCGGCCTGATGATGCTGGCACAGGCCGCCGGCGCGCAAGTGCATGGGCAGGCCGAGGTCACCGGCGTGACGCGCGAGGCCGATGGCTTCGTCCTGCGGACGCGGCGCGGCGAAGTCCGCGCCCGCTACGTGATCGCCGCCACCAACGGCTACACCGGCCCGGCGACGCCCTATCTGCAACGCCGCGCCGTGCCGATCGACGCCTACATGGTGGCGACGGAGCCGATGGCGCCGGAGCGGATGAAGGCGCTGTTGCCCAACGGCCGGACGTTCCACGACTACACGATCAACGCCAGCTACGGCGTGCCCTCGCCCTATGAGCCGCGCCTGCTGTTCGGTGGATTGACCGGCGAGCGGCCGGTCGACCTGCCGGCCAAGGCGGTGGAACTGCACGGCAGGATGCTGGCATTCTTTCCGCAACTGGCCGACCTGAGGTTCACGCACATCTGGACCGGGCGCTGCGCCGGCACCTTCGATCTCTACCCGCACATCGGCGAGCGGGACGGCCTGTATTTCGGTCTTGGCTTCTGCTTCGGCTCAGGCCTGCCGATCGGCACTTGGTTCGGCGACGTCATTGCGCGCCGCATCCTGGGTGCCAAGGACGCGATCACCGCCTTCGACGATCTGGCCTTCACCACCCGGTTCTTCTATTGGGGTCGGCCGTGGTTCATGCCGCTGGTGATGCGCTACTACCGCTGGGTCGACCGGCGCGGGTTCTGACGGGCCGATGAGCCCGAACGACGGGTTTGCATGGCAGGCAGCGCAGCTTTGACACAATAGCCCATTGTTGCGCAGGTCCCCTTGTGCCAAGAGGCGACATCGATTGCGATCTCAGGCGCGCGCGGCCACCTTGTTGTGATCGTGACAGCCGCCTAACTGACCGCTACGCGGACGATGACATAGGTGTTCAACACCTCCTCGGGGGCGAGGCGGCGCCGGTTCGCGTTGCCCGGCCAGGGATCGCGCACGATCAGCTCCTCGATCTGGACCAGGCCGCGATCGCTCACGATGAAAGTCATCGCGGTCAGCACCATGGCATGCCCGGTCGGCGCGCCCATCCTGCCGAGCAGCAGCGGGTTGCCGTTCGCCAGCTCGTTGATCACCGGCTTCACGTTGTCCGCGGTGAACATGTTGTAGGCCATCGTCGACGCGATCGCGTCTGGGTTGTTGGGATCGATTTGTGAGCTCCGGATGTTGCTCGCCGCGTCCAGCAGCAGGTCGGCGGATGCCCGGAACTGGGATCCGTACTGATCGATCCAGGTGCCGTCGATCGCCTGGATGATCTGGTTGGCGTTGCCGCCCTCGCAATTCTGTTCCGGATCCGATCCGCCATAGATTTTTTCGACGATCGATTCCTGCGCGACCGAATGGTTGTGCAGGTCGAAGATGGCTTCGATGCACGCGGCCCAGCACCAATTTCCGCAGCGCTGCCGTACCGTCTCGACGTCGAGGGGAATCTGCAGCCCGACCGTGCAGCTCTGCATCGATGCGTCGATCGGTTTGCACGAGCCGGCCGCGAAGGCGCGTGACGGGCCGAGCGCCGCAACCCCGGCGAGGCTGGCCAGGACGTGCCGGCGTGAAAGCATGCTGCGTGCGGACATGTCGCTCCTCCCCAAGAGTGCGCTACAGACTCTGGCAGTCAGCAGAGGAGAGGGCAAGCGACGGCGATCACGGTCCGACCTGGTACGTTGTATCACCATGATGTGCGCGCGCCGCAACGAACGAGCCAATGAACCGTCGCGCTGGCTTGTGCGACAGGTACACGGGCCGTTAATGAATCGGCCCCGAGCCGGGAACCATTGCCAGCAATCGTGTCCCAGGGGGATTGGGGCACGCAGATCGCTGGCGGTGCTTGAGTGATTCCCCGGGCAACGCGATACTTGGCGGGCCTGGGAACTTTGCATTCATCGTCGCGTAACAAGTTTGGCGCGAGGGCCGATGGTCAAGAGGGCGTGGTGCGCGCGGGCCGCGTTTGCGGCGGTACTTCTGGCCGCGACTTGCGGCGGTGCGTTCGCGCGCGAGGATTATGATGCGTTTGAGCAGCTGCCGCGCCAGGAGATTCCCGGTCAGCAGATCGGCTGGATGGTCGATTCGTATCAGGCCTTCATCGACGCGGTAGAGAAGTCGCGGCCGCTGATCGTCGTGTTCGGCGACGAGACCTCGAACCTCACGCTTGCGTTCGCGCGCCAGGTCGCACCGTGCCCCCACCTCAACCAGCTCGCCGGCGCCGCGACCTTCGCCTATGGCTCGCCGACCGCCGACGAGATGGCGCGCCGGATGGCGACGCATTTCCGGCTGACCGTCTATCCCACGATCAGCGTGATCGCACCGCGCACCGACCAGTTGGTGGAGATTTATCGCCTGGAAGGGATGTTCGACGCCGCCAGCATCGCATCGAACCTGTACCAAGTACTGCGCCAAGGCAATTACTGGCCGGCGGACCGGGCCGCGCCGGCGGCGCTGCCGACACACTACATGGCCTATCCCAACCTCGCCTGCACGCCGGAAGGCCTGCGCAGGCTGGGATTGGTCAATCAGTAGCAGGGCAACAACAAGCAACCTGAGAGGGCATGGGCATGGGCGGGATCTTGCGGCGTATCGGAATCGTGATTGCCTGCGTCATCGGCGGCGCGGTCGTGGGCACCATCGTGGCCGTGGTTTTCGGCGTGGTGAAGGGCTTGCTGGGCGGCGGGACGATGGACTTCTCCAGCGCGCCGGTCTTCGGGATCGGATGGTTCGGCGCAATCGGCGCCATCATCGGCGCGGTCATGGGGCGCGATGACGCAAAGCATGCATCGCGCGCCGGAGACGTGGCAGCCTGGATCGTCGCGGCCGCCGCCGCGGTTGGCTGCATCTCCATTCTGATGGCCAGCTGACCTGATCCACGTCCTCGATCACGCGCCCTGGTTCGGGCCACTGCATTCTGGATCAGGATGCTCTGGGTGCACGGACGTAGGGAGACAGATATGGACGGTCGAGCGACCACGCGAGAATTCCGGTGCGCGCGGCGACAAGCGCCGCGATTGCCTCGGGAACGTCGCGCTTGGCATCGGCGCTCACGCGAGCGTAGATCTCAGTCGCCTTCGCAGTCTTGCGGCCATGGCTTTGCCAGTCACCTTTCGTCCCGCCCTTGTATCGGGCCGGCGGAGGCGGCGATCTTAGGAAACCGCCGCTCTATCCTGCTGGGCTACGGGGTCGTCGGGCGGGTTACAGCGCGGGCCCGGTTTGAAGTTGAGGCGGCGGGCACCGGCCCAGCCTGGTCGGCAGGCCCTATTCCGCCTTCACCCGCTTGATCACCGCATCCGAAGTGGCGCCCAGGGGCGCGTTCTTCAGGCTGGGGTCCGGCGCGCCGGTCAGCAGCACCGTCACCGTCCGGTCATAGGCGGCGGGGTCCAGGTGGCCGAACTCGGCATCATCCACGGCCACCAGGTCGTTGACCGCCCAGACGCCGCGGATCAGCGTCGGCAGGTCGGTGGTCTGCGTCGCGACCAGCGACATCAGCGCTTCGGTGGCCTTGCGCGGCTCCTCCGCCACCCGTTCCCAGCCCTTGTGGGCGCCTTCGACGAAATGCGCGAAGGCATCGACGCGCTCGGGGTCGAGCAGGTCCTCCGCCCGCGCATAGAGCCCGTCCTCCAGCGTGGCGGTGCCGAGGTCCTCGTACGAAAACAGGCGGAAATCCGCCGGGCTCTTGCCCTGGACCGCGAGATCGGCCGGCAGCTGGTAGCTCTCGGTGGTGAAGCAGTCGCTCTCCCGCCCGCGATAGGTGGCGGCCAGCTGGCCGTCATGCAGGATGGTGACGCCATCCGCCTCGCCATAGATGCCGAGGCCGAGCTTGTGCATCCAGGCGAAGAAGGCGCTTTCCTGGCCGTCGAAATGCAGCTCGACATTGGCGCCCTTGAGATCGCCGGGCTCGGCGATCGGCCGTTTGCAGGCGAGCAGCAGGCCCGATTTCTGGAAGATCTGCGCCACGTGCAGGATCTCCGCGCCGGCCTCGCGCGCCTTGAGGGCGTGCGGCATGATGTCGATGGCGAGGTCGACGTCGCCGTCCTCCAGCATCGCCACCGGGCCGCGATCATCGGCCGCCACGAAGACGGGATCGATGCCGCGCTGGGAGAACTGGCCCTCGATCTTGGCCAGGTGATAGCCGAGGGTGCGCGGCGAGGGGCCATCGGGCAGCGCGATGCGCAGCCGGACGAGATCGGCCTCCTGCGCCCCCGCATGGCGCGCCAGGCCCCACGGGCTCGCCGCCGCAAGCGCGCCAAGCAGCAGGACCAGCGCCGCCGCCGGATTGCGCGCCGGCAACAACGCCGCCGCCAAGGCACGCCACATCGCCCGCTCTGCGTCCGGGCTGGCCCCGGACCGCGTCCGTCGTCGCTTCATGTCTGCCGGTGTTCCCTCGTGGCCCAATGGTGGCCCCAGTGGTGGCCTCTCGTGGCGGTCTTTGTAGCGGCCCCTTTGGCCGGGACCGCCCCCCGATGCTGCGCGCTGCACCGGGCGGTCTCGCCTTGCCTTCCAATGCCGGACAGATTACAGGCCGTGCCGAGGCCCCGCAAATGCTAAGCCGGACGCGGCGCACGCCCCGGTGGCGGCGGTTTCGGGGCCGCAACGGAGGAATGGCAGGGCATGGCTGAAGCAGGCGCCGCGGCGATCGATCGCCTGGGCATCGTGGGGGCGGGCGCCTGGGGCACCGCGCTGTCGGTGCTGGCCGCGCGGGCCGGACGCCGGGTGACCCTGCGGGCGCGCCGGACGGCGGCGGCGGCGGCCATCGCCGCGGCGCGCGAGAACGCCGAACACCTGCCGGGTGTCGCCCTGCCGCCGGCCATCGCCGTCACCGCCGACCTCGCCGCGGCGCTCGCCGCCGATGCCGTGCTCTATGTCCAGCCGGCCCAGCATCTGCGGGCTTTCTGCCTGGCTGCGGCACCGCTGTGGCGGCGCGGCGCGCCGCTGCTCATCTGCGCCAAGGGCATCGAGGTCGAGACCGGCCGGCTGCTGACCGAGATCGCGGCCGAGTTGCTGCCCGCGGCGCCGATCGCCGTGCTCTCCGGCCCCAGCTTCGCCACCGAGGCCGCCCAGGGACTGCCCACCGCCGTGGTCATCGCCAGCGCCGAGGCCAGGCTCAACGAAACCCTGATGCAGGCGCTCTCGCACGGCGCCTTCCGGCCCTATGGCGCACTGGATCCCATCGGCGTCGAGGTCGCCGGCGCGGCCAAGAACGTGCTGGCCATCGCCTGCGGCATCGTCATGGGCCGCGGCCTGGGCGAGAACGCCCGCGCCGCCCTGGTGACCCGCGGCCTGGCGGAAGTGGCCCGGCTCAGCCACGCGCTGGGCGGCAGGCCGGAGACCATGCTGGGCCTGGCCGGCGTCGGCGACCTGGTGCTGACCTGCAATTCCATGACCTCGCGCAACACCTCGCTCGGCTTCGAGCTCGGCCGCGGCAAGGCCCTGGCGGAGATATTGGGCCAGCGCCACAGCATCGCCGAGGGCGTTCCCACCGCCGCGGCGATCGCGGCCCTGGCGCGGCGCCTCGGCGTCGAGATGCCGATCTGCGCGACGGTGGCGGCGATCCTCGACGGGCGGGCCGAGATCGACCACGCGATCCGCGACCTGCTCGCCCGGCCGCTGAAGCACGAGAGCTAGCCGGCCGCGGCGCTGCGCCCGGCGGTCACAGCCCGATCGGGCTGAAATCCACATCCGGATGGTGCGAGGCGAGGCGCCGCAGATGTGCCTTGTTCGCGGCCGAGAGCAGCTGTTCGCCGCGGCCGGCAACACCCACGTTGAGCCGGATGCTGTCCGGCGCGGATTCCGGCAGCGCCGCCTCGACGTCGCGCAGCGTGACCGGCCGCGTCCCGGCGCCGTCGGGCACGGTGATCCCCGCCTTGGTCAGCATCGCGTGCAGCGCGGCCGGACCGGCCAGCACCACGTCCTCGTAGCGATGGATGTCCTGCGGCCGGTTCTTGACCCAGGAGACGTAGAAATCGATGTACCAGGGGCAGACCAGGTCGACGATGGCGTCGTAGCGGAACTGGTCGGATTTCTGCCGGATGCTCTCGTCGAGATAGATCCACGGCACCTCCGGCGATTCCCGCATCAGGTGGTCGGCGAAGCTGACGACGCAGTCGAAGATGTTGCGCACCAGGACGATGGTGGCGATCCGGTGCCGCCGGATGAGCTGCAGCGTGAACACCGACGCCTTCACGTGGTGCTGCGCCACCACGTCCGCGCCGCGGTATTGCTCGACCACGTAGTTGCTCAGCTCCTGCTCCCGCCGGCTGGACAGCGGAATCTCCGGCACGGTGATGTTGGGCAGGGTGCCGACCCACTCGTTGAAATTGGCCCGCTGGTAGCCGGGCAGCTTCGAGATCACGGCGGAGACGAAGGTCGACCCGCTCTTCGGAAAGCACGCGATGAGTACCAGCATTGAGCCTGAATCCGTCCCCTTTTGGCGCTCCCCGGGCCACGGCTTCCGGGCCACGCCTTCCAGGCCATGACTTCCGGGGCAGCCTTCCTGGCGCGGGCGCGCCGAGCGTGCTGACCTTATAGGCGACCGGGCGGATGGCGACAACGCGGGCGCCGCGCGCCGCCGGCCGCTCTGACCGGCCCTTGTCCCGGCAGCGGCGTTCACCCGGCATTTACCGAATTGCTCTACACCCGGTTCATGGGCGGCCGTTCCCGGGGGTGGTGGGTTTCCGTCCGACTCGAAAGCACTGCTAACGTCCCGCTCGAGGGACCACTCGCCAGGGTGACCGCGTGACCGAAGAACGCCTGCTCTGCGCCACCGACGGCTCGGCCGTGTCCGAGAAGGCGGTCGCCTATACCATCGGCCTGGCGCTGAAGACCGGTCAGTCCGCCACCTTCCTCCTGGTCGCCGACGGCGATCTGGAGACCACGCCGCAATCCTGGGACGAGGCCAAGCTCAAGACCGGCGACCTGCCGCCGGACCGGGAGCTGATCGCCGCCCTGCAAGTGGCGATCCAGCAGGAGTTCCTCCGCCTGCGCCTGGTGCGCGCCTTCGGCCCCGACCCGGCCGAGGCCATCGTCACCTATGCCGAGCGCAACGGCTATCACCACATCATTATGGGCTCGGCCGGCCTGACCGGCGCGCGCCGTATGTTGCTGGGCTCGGTCGCCGCCGACGTGGTGACGCGGGCGCATTGTCCCGTCACGATCGTCCGTTGACGATCGTGACAAGCTTTCCGACCCCCACGATCGTCCGCTGACCTAGCACCGCCGCGGGCGCTTAACTCAAAAGACACAATTCCGTGCGCAAGCTCTTGCGCCCCGGCGGAAAATTCCCAATTGACGTGGAGGCGCGTTGATGTATTTTTCGCGCCCAGTCGAAACTGCTGACGAGCTGCTTGATGTACGCCTTGCGTCTCCGACGACGTATCCCAGTCTGCCTGCCGGGCGGGACGGTCGGTCGTACGCAAGGATCGGAGCACCTCCATTAGCAAGGTGA
>JBGAGP010000181.1:0-7682 GCA_044226685.1 Dongiaceae bacterium | reverse complement strand
ATCCTGGCGCCGATCCTGCTCTATGTCGTCGTCAACATCGCCGCGGGCCAGGCGGAAGCCTTCACCGCGCTCGGCGCCATGCTGCTCGGCACCATCGTCACCGGCCTGTTCGTCGCCATCCAGATGACCTCGGGCGGCGGCGCCTGGGACAACGCCAAGAAATACATCGAGGACGGCCACCACGGCGGCAAGGGCTCCGACGCCCATAAGGCCGCGGTGACCGGCGACACCGTCGGCGATCCCTACAAGGACACCGCCGGCCCGGCCATCAACCCGATGATCAAGATCGCCAACATCGTGGCGTTGCTGCTGCTCGCCGCCCTCGCGGCGTAGACGGCGGGCGGCGCAAGCCGCTCTATCATCGCGAAACACGAACCCCCGGCCGCGAGGCCGGGGGTTTTCGTTTGTGCAGGGGACATGGCTGCCTTTCCCGGCGCGGGTCCGCCGTGCGATTGTGATGCGATGCATGGTGCTCTCTACCTGCCAGAATGGATGCCCGAGGCCACGCGTGCGGCACGCCGGCTGCGCGCGACGACCGCAGGCGCCCGGGGCGCGCATCACGCGCTCTACGTCGCGCTCCTGAAGGACGCGCGCCAAATGGTCCGCTGGGGGCTCTATGTCGGCGAGACCTCGCTCGACCCCGACCTTCGCTTCGATCAGCACAAGGCCGGCTACAAGGCGAGCCGATACGTGAACCGCTTCGGCATCCGCTTGCTTCCCCAACTCTTCGAGCACCTCAACCCGCTGCGCCGCTGGGAAGCGGTCGAGCTGGAGCCGGTGCTGGCCGAGGCGTTTCGGCAGGCCGGCGTGCCGTGGGTGGAGGGCGGCCATTGAGCCTGGGGTCGCTATCCCCGACGCGAATCTGCCCCGCCAAGTCGTTGCCGGCAGTGTTGCGCGTTGGGTCGAAAGACAGATCCCCACAACGGATGTCGACGCAGAAAATCCAGCACCTGCGGCGTCATCTCGTCGGAAGCTTCCGGCACGATGGCTTGGCGCAGGGCCGTCAGGATCATCATCTTGGAATCCGTGCGCGTGTTGAGCTATCCCGGCCGGCCGCCTCGTGGCGCATTGTCATGGGACTCAGCCATTTGCAGGGCTTGCGAAGCGGCGGGTTTCGTTCAATCGTCACGTAACGGTCACACGGCCCGACGGTCGCCGCCGGAATCGTGGACCGAGGAGCGCCCGCCAGCGTCGAGGAGGAATCACCGTGGCCGGAAACGACAAGAAGAGCGACCTGGACCGCCGCATCGACGCGGAGATCGCCGACAGCTTCGACGAAGAGCTGGAGATGGAGATCGACGACGACCGCCTGGCCAAGGTGCTGCAGGGCTTGGCCGAGATGCCCGAGAAGGAGACCATCGACCGCCGCGTCTATTTCTCGGAATTGTTCCGCCTGCAGCGCGAGTTGGTGAAACTGCAGGACTGGGTGGTCAACAAGGGCCTGAAGATCGTCGTCCTGTTCGAAGGCCGCGACGCGGCGGGCAAGGGCGGCGTCATCAAGCGCATTACCCAGCGCCTGAACCCGCGCGTCTGCCGGGTCGTCGCCCTGCCGGCGCCGAACGAGCGGGAGCGGACGCAGTGGTATTTCCAGCGTTATGTCCCGCACCTGCCGGCGGCGGGCGAGATCGTGCTGTTCGACCGGAGCTGGTACAATCGCGCGGGCGTCGAACGGGTGATGGGCTTCTGCTCCGCCGCCGACGTGGAGGAATTCTTTGCCACGGTGCCGGAATTCGAGCGGATGGTCGTGCGCTCCGGCATCGTCCTCATCAAATACTGGATATCGATCACCGACGAGGAGCAGCATCTGCGCTTCCAGATGCGCATCCATGATCCGATCAAGCAGTGGAAGCTGAGCCCGATGGACCTGGAATCACGCCGTCGCTGGGAGGACTACACCAAGGCCAAGGAGGCCATGCTCGAGCGCACGCACATTGCGGAGGCGCCCTGGTGGGTGGTGGAGGCGGTGGACAAGAAGCGGGCGCGGCTCAACTGCATCCACCATTTCCTGAGCCAGATCCCCTACGGCGAGATCGACCATGTCCCGGTGGTGCTGCCGAAGCGCGTACGCCACGCCGACTATATCCGCGGCCCGATCCCGAAGGAGATGCACGTCCCGGCGATCTATTGACCGACCGGGCAGGACGGAACGTGCCGCGTCGCGGCGCTGGCGGGCGCGAGCCGGGCGCCGCTAGTTGCGCGGCGCGTCGTCGTTCTCGGGGTTGAAGCGGCCGAGATTGCCGAACAGCTGCTGGATGATGGTGAGTTCCTTGCCCTCGGTCGGCGTGATGCGGTCGACATAGGCGATGGTGCGGCCGTCTTCCTGGCCATACAGGCGCATGCTCTCGACGATGCCGTCCTCGTTGAAATTGACGGCCAGGACCTCCTGGTCCTTCACGTCGGGATCGAAGAAGGCGGTCGTCTCGGTGCGCTTGGAGATGTAGTACCAGGTGCGGTCGTCGAAGGTCGATATGGTCGAGGGCGTGCCGATCAGTTCGGCGACGCGGTTCTTGTCGTCGACACCGGGATTGATCTGGACCACCTGGTCCTCGTCCGGCTTGTTGCCGCGCTGGTCGATGCGAGGCGTGCAGCCGGCCAAGACGGCAACAACACTCATCATCAGGCCGGCACTGAGCAGCCGGCGCCAGGTTCCATTCGCACGCTCAGCCATCGCTTATCGTCCCTGCCTCGGCCGTGGGCTCTTGATCTCGCCGCCCGCTGGCTTTATGCCCCAAGCAAATCCCGGTTGGGCAAATCCCGGTCGGAGAAATGCCCGTCACCGGCGCCGAACATCGCACTCCCCGGCGCGCGCTGTCAAGCCGATCGGAACCATCGAGGCGTCATATCTTGTTGTTTTTAAAGCGGTTATTCACGAATCCGCCAATGCGCGCGGAAGCCGGCCTGCTCTATGGCCAGCTCGCCCGCCAGGCGCGGCTGCCGGCATTCTATGCGCACCTCGGGGTGCCGGATTCCATCGACGGCCGATTTGAAATGCTCTGCATCCATGCCCATGCGCTGTTCCACCGGCTGCGCGGCCAGGGCGCCGGGGCCGATCAACTGGCGCAGGCGGTCTATGACGCGATGTTCCTCGACCTGGACGGGGCGCTGCGCGAAATGGGCGTCGCCGATCTGGGCGTCGGCCGCCGCATCAAGGTGATGACCGAGGCACTGAAGGGCCGGATCCAGGCCTATGACGCCGCCCTGGCGGCGTCCGGGGCGCAGGCGGAGGAGGCCTTGCGTGGCGCCGTCGCGCGCAACGTCTACGGCACGGTCGATCCGGCGCCGGAGCAGGTGGCGGCCATGGCCACCTATCTGCGCGCCCTGCGCGACGCCCTGGCGGGCGCCAGTTTGGCCGATTTGGTCGCGGGCAGGTTCGGCTTCCCGCAGCCGCCGGAGGACGGTCGCGATGCATCCAGCTGAGCCGGTCGAATTCTCCCGCCCGCTCGCGGTGGATCGCATCGCCGGCACGCCGTCCCAGGTGGAGATCGAAGCCGACGCCGCGGAGCGGGCCGCCCTGGCCGATCGTTTCGACCTGCTGAGCCTGGACCGTTTCAATGCCCGGTTTTCGGTGCGCCGCCTGCGCAAGGACCTGATCCGGGTGAAGGGCCGCATCGCGGCCGGCCTGGTCCAGGCCTGCGTCGTCAGCCTGGAGCCGGTCCCCGCTGAGATCGATGAGGAATTCGAGCTCGATTTCCTCGAAGGCCAGGGCGGCAGGGCGGGGGACGATGCCGGGGAAATCGAGTTGGATGCCGAGGCGGCGGACGGGCCGGAGCCCCTGTCGGGGCCGGAAATCGACTTGGGCGAGGTGGCGGCGGAGCAGCTGGGCCTGGCCATCGACCCCTATCCGCGCCGGGCGGGCGCCGAGGTCCCGGCCGAATGGGCCGTCGAGCCCGAACCGGAGCCCACCCCCGCGGAAAAGGTTAACCCCTTTGCCGCATTAGGGAAATTGAAGAAGGGCGAGGACGGGGCCTGAGCCGGGCGCAGGGCCGCCCACCTGACACACGGCTTGCGCCGGCGGGCGATTTTGGCTAATAACCCGCCAATCCTTGGCAGCGCTTGGCTGCCTTTTATTTTGCAGTGAGATTGGATCATGGCAGTTCCGAAAAAGAAGGTCTCCAGTTCGCGCCAGGGCATGCGCCGCAGTCATCACGCGCTGACGGTTCAGAAGTCGACCGAGTGCCCGAATTGCGGCGAGCTGAAGCGCCCGCACCACGTGTGCGGTTCCTGCGGCTACTATGACGGCCGGGAAGTCGCGGCGACCAGCGCCTCCTAAGCGCGCGGCGCCGACCTGTTCGGTAGCCGGGAAGGAGATGGGGTGTGAGCGCCAGCCTGGCTATTTCTCTGGATGCGATGGGTGGAGACAACGCCCCGGACATGGTGATCCGGGGCGCTGACATTGCGCGCCAGCGATTCCCCAACGTGCATTTCCTGTTCTTCGGCGACGAGAAGCGCATCCAGCCGATGATCGACAAGCTGCCGGCGCTGAAGGCCGTCAGCTCCGTCCGCCACGCCGAGACCGAAGTGAAGATGGACGACAAGCCGAGCCAGGCGCTGCGCGCCGGCCGCGGCTCCTCCATGCGCCTCGCCATCGATTCCGTGCAGAACGGCGACGCGGCGGCCATTGTCTCCGCCGGCAACACCGGCGCCCTGATGGCGATGGCGAAATTCGTGCTGAAGACGCTGCCCGGCATCGACCGGCCGGCCATCGCGTCCTTCTTTCCCACCATCCGCTCCGAGAGCGTGATGCTCGATCTCGGCGCCAACGTGCAGTGCGACGCCAGCAACCTGGTGCAGTTCGCCGTGATGGGCAACGTCTTCGCCCGCACCGTGCTGGGCGTGCGCGAGCCGAGCACCGGCCTGCTCAACGTCGGCACCGAGGAGATGAAGGGCCACGAGGAGGTGCGCGTCGCCGCGCAGATCCTGCGCGAGGCGCAATTGCCGGGCACCTTCCACGGCTTCATCGAAGGCGACGACATCGCGCGCGGCACCGTGGATGTGGTCGTCACCGACGGCTTCACCGGCAACATCGCGCTGAAAACCATCGAGGGCACGGTGAAGCTCTACGGCGCCTTCCTGCGCCAGAGCTTCAAGAGTTCGTGGCTGGCCGGCATCGGCTATCTGCTGGCCCGCCCGGCGCTCAACGCCCTGCGCGCCCGGGTCGACCCGCGGCGCTACAACGGCGCCATCTTCATGGGGCTGAACGGCATCTGCATCAAGAGCCATGGCGGCACCGACGCCTTCGGCTTTGCCAACGCCATCGGTGTCGCGGTAGATATGGTCGCCAACGGCGCCATCGAGAAGATGAAGCAGGATTTCGCGCAGGTCATGGCGACGCCGGGCGCCTCCGAGACCGCCGCCTCGCTATAGGGTATTCCAACCGATGGTCACACGGTCACGCGTCCTGAGCGCTGGTTCCTATCTTCCGGCGCGCATCGTCACCAATGACGAACTGGCCAAGACCATCGACACCAGCGACGAATGGATCCGCCAGCGCACCGGCATCGGCCAGCGCCACATCGCCGCCGAAGGCGAGCTGACCTCGGATCTGGCCGTTGCGGCCGCCAATCAGGCGCTGGCCAATGCCGGCCTGACCGGCGCCGATATCGACTGCATCATCCTCGGCACCTGCACGCCCGACCATACTTTTCCGGCGACCGCCACCAAGGTGCAGCACCGCCTGGGCGCCAAGGGATTCGCGCTGGACGTGCAGGCGGTCTGCTCGGGCTTCGTCTTCGCCCTGGCGGCGGCGGACAACTTCATCCGCCTGGGCCAGGTGAAGCGGGCCCTGGTGATCGGCGCCGAGACCTTCTCGCGCATCCTCGACTGGACCGACCGCAACACCTGCGTGCTGTTCGGCGACGGCGCCGGCGCGGTGGTCCTTGAAGCGGGGGAGGGCAAGGGCGACAAGTTCGACCAGGGCATCCTCTCGACGCATCTGTTCTCCGACGGCGCCCATTACGAGCGGCTTTATGTCGATGGCGGCCCGTCGTCGACGCAGACCACCGGCCACGTGAAGATGGACGGCCGCGAGGTGTTCCGCCATGCCGTGGTCAACCTGGCGGCGGCCATCGACACGGCGCTGCACGCCAACCACATCGTCGCCGACGAGGTCGACTGGCTGGTGCCGCATCAGGCGAATCGGCGCATCATCGACAGCATGGGCCATCGGTTGAAACTGACCGAGGATCGCGCCGTCATCACTGTCGATCGTCATGCCAACACCTCGGCCGCCTCGATTCCCCTGGCGCTCGCCGAAGCGGTGAATGACGGGCGCATCCAGCGCGGGCATCTGGTGCTGATGGAAGCGATGGGTGGCGGCTTCACCTGGGGCTCCGCCCTGGTGCGTTGGTGACGCGTTTACCATAGCCGCCGGCAAAGCGCCCGGCGCGCGTCTTAAGATCGTTCCTTAATTGACTGATTTAGCGTGACTCGTTAGGGTTGTTTCGAACCTGTCACGAAAGACTCGCAGCCGTTCAACGCGACGGCGTGGTGGAGCACCAGGGGGACGAGGCGCATGACCGGAAAAACGATCACCCGTGCCGATCTGAGCGAATCGGTCTACCAGGAGGTAGGCCTGTCGCGGAACGAATCGGCCGAGCTGGTGGACACCGTTCTGGAAGAGATTTCCGCGGCGCTGACCCGCGGCGAGAGCGTGAAGATTTCCTCCTTCGGCTCGTTCCTGGTCCGCATGAAGGGCGAGCGCATCGGCCGCAACCCGAAGACGGGCGAAGAGGTGCCGATCAAGCCGCGCCGTGTCCTCGTCTTCCGTGCCTCGCATGTGCTCAAGGATCGTGTGAACAAGGGTAGCGCATCATGAGTGGTGCGAAGCAGGTCGTTCACAGCGACACCGACGCGGCCCAGGCCGGCGGCCAATTGGGCGCCAGGGCGCGCCGGGTCGAGAAATCGGCCGACGCCTTCCGCACCATTTCCGAGGTCGCCGACGAGCTTGAGGTGCCGCAGCACGTCCTCCGGTTCTGGGAGACCAAGTTCGCCCAGATCCGCCCGCTGAAGCGGGGCG
This sequence comes from Dongiaceae bacterium, assembly GCA_044226685.1. GTDB lineage: Bacteria > Pseudomonadota > Alphaproteobacteria > Dongiales > Dongiaceae > Dongia_A. The sequence continues at coordinate 667 of JBGAGP010000181.1, read as the reverse complement.
GCGGGCGGCGCTACTACCGGCCCGAGGATATCGACCTGCTGCGGGCCATCCGCGGCCTGCTCTACGACAAGGGCTACACCATCAAGGGCGTGCAGAAGCTGATCCGCGAAGGCGGGTTGAAACTGGCCGACGGCGCCGCCCCGGTGGATTTCGCCCCGGCCCCGGCCGAAGAGGCCGACAGCACCCCGGCGCAGGCCCGCAACCCGATGGCCGATCTGCCGCTGTTCCGCGCCACCCTGACCGACGGCCAGGTGCGCGAGGTCAAGGCGATCACCGGGGAGCTGGGCGAGATCCGCGACCGCCTGCGCCGCGCCCTGGAAGGCGTGAAGCCGCCCCGCCGCTAGCCACCCACCCGGAGTGGCCACCCGCCAGGCGGGTCTGCCCGCCGCGCGCAATCCTTGCCCGGGCCGGTCCCGGCCGCTATATAACCCCCGCCGGCTGGCCACCCCCGAATTTGGGCCACCCGGTTTGGCTTTCGGGCCATATCACGCGATGTCGGAGCGTAGCGCAGCCTGGTAGCGCATCAGACTGGGGGTCTGGGGGTCGCAGGTTCAAATCCTGTCGCTCCGACCATCATCTCGTTTGTCCAGTCCGGAGACGCAGGTCACCATGTGTCGGCGAGACGCCGGTGACACCTCGCGTTCCGAAGTGCCGGCGATCCGTCAGC